>CAVKDE010000186.1:0-3834 GCA_963654835.1 Duodenibacillus sp.
GGGTTAGCCAGCGCAAAAACAATTGCACCCTCAGCCATGCTCTGCATAATCTCTTTGGTAAATACATTCGGAGCAGATGCGCCAATCAAAACATCTGCACCTTTAGCAACATCAGCCAGCGTGCCTTTTCTATGCTCTTTGTTCGTTACGGTTGCCAGATAGCTCTGAACGCGGTCAAGCTTGGCGTCAATGCCCTCATACAAAGCACCGAAGCGATCCACCATAATAACGTTCTTCGCTCCCATGTTAACCAGCAGGCGGCCAATCGCACTGCCTGCTGCACCGCAGCCATTAACAACAAATTTAGCAGTAGCAATTTTTTTCTTCACAAAACGTAATGCACCCAAAACTGCGGATAAGCAGGCAATCGCGGTTCCATGCTGATCATCATGGAACACAGGAATATCGCTGATTTCCTTGAGCTTATCTTCAATTTCGTAGCATTTAGGAGAAGAAATATCCTCCAGATTAATACCAGCATAGTTAGGCTCTAAAATTTTTACCGTGCGGATAAATTCATCCGGATCTTTCGTATCCAGACAAACAGGTACAGCGTCAACATCACCAAAGGTTTTAAACAAAGCAGCCTTGCCTTCCATTACAGGAATCGCAGCTTCCGGGCCAATATCGCCAAGGCCCAGCACACGGGTACCGTCGCTGATAATGGCAACCATATTGCCACGACAGGTATATTCAAAGGATAAATCCTTATCTTCTTTAATATCTTTACAGGGTTCGGCAACGCCCGGGGTGTAGGCTACAGCCAAATCATGACGAGTTGCGATAGGCACCTTGGTTTTAATCGCAATTTTACCGTTGTTTTCCAAATGCATTTTAATAGCTTCTTCACGCAGAGTCATTGTCATAAAGTTTCCCTCCAGAATTTTAATTAGTATACACTTATTGTATATTAAACTATTCTATTTTGCAAGTGATTTTCACATTAAAACACATCATTTACTGTATTTATCAGACGATTATGCACCAGCAAAGTAAATTCTGCTCACGAAAATAACTCTTCTGCTTGAAAAAGCTCTTCTACGCTAACAAACCGTAGCTGCGGCATTTGTTTTGCCAAAGCCTGCAGCTTTGCACTCGCAGGCTCACGCGTAAAAATAACGCTGTAGCAATGCGCAAACTGCTTAAATAGCTCGCGTTTTGCTAAAAATGCCTGCACATCACTCACGCTCGGCGCAGCCTGCCAATAGCAGGCTGCCAGCAAAATGCTGTCTTCAGCTTCACTTGCAAGCACAAGATCAACGCTCTGCTGCTCCTTCGTGCGTGGCAGCGTTCCCCACCATGTGCCATAACTAGCTGCGTTAAACGGTAAAAGCCCCTGCGCGTTCGCCCGCAAAAGATATTGCTCGCAGATAGCGCGGAAGGGATGCTGCTGCATATAGGCGGATAGTCCCTTCACCACCTCGCAAAGCACTGCTTCCGTTTTACCTAAAGCAATATCACCCTGCAGGCAAAAAACGAAATGATACCAAAAAAGATAATGTTCATCACTAAGTATATACTGGGTTTTCTTGCTGCGACGCGCGTCCTCGCCCCAAGGACAGACGCGCTCTAAAAGATGCAGGCTGCAAAGCGTGCGCAAATAGCAGTTAAGCGTATTTGGTGCTACCGCCAGCTGCGCAGCAATTTCATTCATGCGCGTGCAGCCATGAGCAACGGTAGTTAAAATGGAATTATACAGTGTCAGCTCACGCAGCTCCTGCTTTAACAAAAGCATTGTTGCGTTATACAAAAAGCCGCTCGGCGAAAGATATAAACGCTGCAAATTTTCGGCAACGCTCAAACTGTTATCCACAAGTGCCAAGTATTGCGGCGCACCGCCCAGGCAGGCGTATAAAAGCAGTTTATCCTCCGCGCTAAAGCCTGGCAAAAACTGCGCAGCCTGATAATAGGGCAGCGCACGCAAAGGCAGCGAAAGCTCCACCAAACCGGCAAGCGGATTTTTGGCTCCCGCAAGTTCGCTTTCCATGAAGCTGAACTGGCTGCTGCTGATAAGCACAAGCAGGTGTCCCTCCTGCCTGCGCAAGAGTGCAGCCAGCGCACTGCAAGCCTGCGTATGTGCCAGATAATAAAATTCATCCAGCACCAGTACAAACTGCTCACTTTGCGCCTCATGCAGAATAAAGCCAAAGGCTTCCTCCCAGCTGGCAAAAGGAGTTTGCTCCGCTCTGCCAAAATACTTGCACACACTACGGTAGAACGCACGCAGGTTAAGCACCTCCGTCGCCTCCAAAGCTGTAAAGTGCAAACTGCGTTTACCAGCCAAAAAATGCTGCAAAAACGTCGTCTTACCCATGCCGCTACGGCCATACACCGTAGCCAGTGCTGTACGCTTTTTTTCATACAACGCTGTAAGCGCCTGTAATTCCCTTTCTCTACCAATAAACATAAGAACCTCCAGTAAATCGTATCGTAATTATTATAATCACGATACGATTTTATTATAATACTGCTTGCACAAAAAAGCAAGAGGAAAAAGGAAATAAAAAAACGCTCTGAGTACTAATCCATACATAAATTGTAAACAAAAATGGTATAGCCAAAAATTGTCCAACAACAAATTTTGTCTATACCATACATTTGACAAAGACCCTTTTTACATTTTATCTATTTTGCTCTTTAAGCCAATCTTCATAAGTGGTTGTCACGATATCACTGACGATACGGTGATAACCCTTAATAACAATCATGCCCTCATTATCGGTAGCACGCACACTGACGCAGCGCACCCGCACGCGCCCCAGGCTAGGATGCTGCCAAAAATATTCCAGCTGCACCGTTTCATGGTTATGCACAATACGCTGCGTCTGGTAATTAACGTAATCACGACATTCTTCCGCAATACGGTTCTTCCAGAACCAATAAGTATCTTCCGGTGGCAAAGGCTTATCCAGGCCAAAAACTTCAGCGCAGTTGGCATCAATGAACATTTCACATTTGCTCTTATCAGGCGTAAAGCGTGTAATCCATAAACCAATACGCATACGGCGCAAGATGTTATCGCGATTGTTGTTCACAACGTCGTAACCAGCCTCACTGTTAATCATCGCCCAGAAAAGATGGCTGTGATTGCGGTCTTTACGCTTCATCTGCGAAAATCTCTGCTTCTGCTCCCCATAGACAGCATAACAAGGATGCGTCGTATCAAGGAACTTCTGCTCAAATTCTTCCGCAACGATGGGCTTGCTAAAAATATAACCTTGCAGCGAATCTGCACGCAAATCGTGGAGCAATTGCAGCTGTTCTTCCGTTTCTACGCCTTCTAAGCAGACGTTAATATCGGAGAAATTAGCCAAATCCAAAACATTGCTAATGAGCTTATAGTTATAAGGTGTTTCCGTAATCCCGGAAACGAAATACTGATCTACCTTCAAACTGTTGAAATGCAGCTTTTTCAGATAGCTGAGGCTGGAATAGCCTGTGCCAAAATCATCTACAGCAATGTGGATACCAGCTTTTTCCCAAGCACTGAAAATTTCATTACATTTTTCAAAATCATGCAGATGCATACTCTCCGTCAGTTCTAGCGTCAAAGCCTCGCCCGGAGCGTTGAATTCACGCAAAACATCCAGCACTTCCTGCGGAAAACCGCTTTGGCGCAGCTGGATATAAGAAACATTGACATTCATCCTAAATTTGGGATGCAGCTTGCGCCATTTCAGGCATTGCGCAAGTGCTTCACGCAGCACCCACATGCCTACGGGGCAGATCATCTCCGTTTCTTCCAGAATCGGCACAAAATTCATCGGGCTGACTATGCCTTGCGATGGAGAATTATAACGCAGCAAAGCTTCAGCACCAAGCAGGCTGTAATCC
>CAVKDE010000187.1:0-3821 GCA_963654835.1 Duodenibacillus sp.
GGGAAATAACGATAACAGGCAGTGAAATAAACAGCACTGAAAGTACCGTGCTGACGGTACTTTCAGTGCTGTTTATTTCACTGCCTGTTATCGTTATTTCCCTGCTCCGCACGCGCTATCCAGAAAAAGCTATCTTTTGGTTTACGCGCAAATTTTCTTATACTACGCGTCGCAACTGCTTTATCTGGTATCAGGAGTTTAAAAACGCTGTTGTTGTTATGGGCAAGCATCCATTGATGGTGCTGCGTGCTTTTATTGAATCAGGCTTGAGCCTGCTGTTTATTTATGCTACGGTGCCGGCATATTTTACCGGTCTGAATATAAAATTTGATTTAGTGCAGGTTATGGGGCGTATGGTGCTTTTAAACCTGGTGCTGTATTTTTCACCGACGCCTGGTGGCAGTGGTGTAGCAGAGGGCGGTTTTTTGGTGCTGTTCTCTAATATTTTGCCTAATGGCGTAGAGGGTATTATGGCAGTGCTGTGGCGCTTTACGGCAGAATATCTGCCTTTCCTTTTGGGGGCTGTTGTAACTATTCGTGCTTTTGGCAGTGATGTGTTGAATATGGCGAATGTGCGAAGCAAAACTACGAAGGGAAAAAATAAACGTGAGATAGAGCAAAAATAAGCTAGTGAGGAGAATCATGGTAATTGAGGTTGGTAATAAATGAAGCAAATTGAAAGAAATAATCTGCTTATTGTAGCAGTTGCCGCTCTGTTTATTATTTTGTTTGGCATCGGCGGTACGCCTTTGTTGGATCCGGATGAGCCTGTTTATGCGGAAACTGCGCGCGAGATGCTGCAGACGGGTGATTTTTTATCACCGCGTATTTTTGGCGATTTCTGGTATGATAAACCGCCAATGTATTATTGGCTGGTAGCTGTAGCGCAGTTCATCTTTGGCGATGGCGAGTTTGCTGCCCGCTTTCCGGCAGCGATGATGGCGTGTGGCACATCTGTTATGGTATACGTAGCAGGAACGAAGCTTTTTGGCGAGCGTGCCGGTTTTTGGTCAGCAATGATTTTAACTAGCTGCGTGCAGTTCTTTTATATGGGCAAAGCAGCTGTTACCGATACAACGCTGCTGTTTTTTATGACGGGTGCGCTGTTTAGCTTTATCCATAAACGTTATTGGCTGATGTATGTGTGCATGGCTTTGGCAACAGTAACCAAAGGGCCTATTGGTATTGTGTTTCCGGGGGCAATTATTTTCCTGTATTTGCTGTTTATGGGTCAGTTACGTGAAATTTTACGGATGCATGTTATTCGTGGCCTGCTCCTATATTTTGTTATTGCAACGCCGTGGTATTATGCTATGTATACGGTGCATGGTATGGAATTTATTGAAACCTTTCTTGGCTTTCATAATCTGACGCGTTTTACGACGGCAGAACATGCCAACCGTGTAACTTTCTGGTATTATTTCCCGGTAATTATTTTAGGTTTATTCCCGTGGACGGGTATGCTTGTGCAGGCGATAAAAGCTTCCATTCAGGATAGCCGCATTGATGATATGCGCAATTTAGTTTTTTTGCATGTCTGGTGGATTTTTGTACTGCTGTTTTTTACCATTTGCAAAACGAAGCTGGTATCGTACATTTTGCCGATGTTCCCGGCGCTGGCCATGGTCATTGGTTGGAACATTGCACGTATGCAAAGCAAGCTGCGCCACAATACAACTTTTTACAGTTGGGCTGTAGGCAGCGGTATTATGCTGGTGCTTTTAGGCGTAGGCTGGATCATCGGTGCGCAGTACCTGCCTGAGGCTGGCTTTAGCCTGGTTATGCTGGGTGCGCTGACTTTGATTTTAACCGTGGCAATCTTGTTTACGCTTTTGTATTACCGTGATATTCAGCTGGCAGCTTGGATGCACGTGATGGTGGGCGTGGTAACAATGTGCGTAGCTTTTGCTTTTGTGCTTCCTGTTGTTGCAGATCGTTTCAGCGTGAAGACGATGAGCAGTGTGTACAAAGAGGAGTGTCAGGCAGAGACACCGATTTATGTGGATAAATTCCTGCGCCCTGGTTTTATGTATTATGCAGGTAAGCCTGGCACAGAAATGCTGCCGCAGACAGAAGCCATGGCAGATGCTTTGAAAGAAGGCAGCCATAAATATATTCTTGTACGTGGCTTAGAGTATCGCCGCGTACAAAAGACGATGCAGCTTCCTGCCAATGTGCAGACAGTGAAAGAGATTAGCGATATTTATCTGTTAGAACAAAAATAAATTTGAACGTAGTAAAAGCGTCAGTTCATTTTCAGAAGGAAATGGGCTGACGCTTTTTTGTGAGTTTTTAATTTTTCTGTATGTTATTTTTCCAGCAGTTCCGTCTTCAACCGCAGGTATTCGCGGGAGAAGTAGGGCGTGAGCTGTGCTTCGCGGTGATCGTAGCCGAAGGCGCGTTTAGTGAGCGAAAGGATAGGTGGTGCCTGGATGCGTTTTGCTACCGCAAAGCCGGCAAATAATTTCCACCAACGTTCTAAATCTGCAATTAAAGCTTGCGCTGTGGGGCACGCCTCATCAATGGCTGCCTGCGTGCAGCCTAATTCTTCAGCGAGCGTGCCTGCCTTGTACCAGCGCAGAATATCTGCGGGCGTAGTTTTGTGCCAATTTTCGATAAAGGCACGTAAGAGATAATCATGGTAAGCGTAACAGAGCGGGTCGCCGCCGCTGCCAACTGTCTGCGCTGCTGAAAGTTCGGCACTGGGGCGGATGGTAAAAATATCCTCCGGGATAACTTCACGTTTAAAAATCTGCTCGTTAAGATAACGGCCAAGTGCGTATACCTGATGCTTCCAGATATCGCCAATCATCGCCAGAGCGCCACAGATATCGCCATAGAAAGTAGCGTAGCCGACAGAAAGTTCTGCTTTGTTGGAGTTACAGCTGAACGCGCCGCCGAAGGCAGCAGCTGCAGCTGCAATCAAACGTGCGCCGCGGTCGCGTGCCTGGATATTTTCTTTGACTAGGCCGCTGAGCTCTAAATTAAACTGCGCGCCTGTTTTCGTGTTGGTAATCGGCGTAGTTGCCAGCTGCTCAACTGTCAGCTCGTAACTTTGCGTGATGGGCAGCACGGCGTAATTGGCACCAAGAGCTGTTGCCAGCTGTTTAGCCAGATTACGCGTAGTGTGCGAATTATACTGCGAAGGCAGGTTTAAAAGCAGTACGTTTTCTGCTCCTAAAATATCAGCGTACATGGCAGCGGTAACAGCACTGTCAATACCACCGGAAAGGCCGATAGTCATGCGTTTGATACCGCATTGCTGCAAAAATTTACTTGTGCCGTAGCGCAGCGCAAGGTAGACAGATTCCGGTTCTTCAGGTAATTTGGCAGGCGGGCAGGAAGGAATGATAGTATTCGTCTGCGTGTCCCAGGTGCAGGCAAACAGCGTATCGGCGTACATCGCCGCAGAGCTGACAAGTGTGCCGTCGCCATTGTAAGCAGAGGTACAGCCATCGTAGGTAAAAATATTCTTACCGTTGTTTTGGATGCCCACATTGTTGCAGTAAAGCAGCGGAATTCCTGCTTCTTTGGCCTGTGCGCTGAAAAGGCGGTTACGCTTGCGGTTTTTGCCTAATGTATAGGGTGAGCAGGAAAGATTGCATAAAATTTGTGCGCCGTTTTTAGCTAAAGTTTGTGGCACATTGAGATGATAATTTTCTGTCCAGCCATCTTCGCACAGCATGAGGCCAAGGTGCACTTTTTCACCACGGATAGTTATTGCTAATGGTTTTAAAGCTTCACTGACGCTGATGTTTTCTTCGGCGCAGAGCTTTTGCAGGCTGTAAAAATGACGGCAGTCATCAAATTCGCGATAGTTA
>CAVKDE010000188.1:0-3820 GCA_963654835.1 Duodenibacillus sp.
GTGGCGTAGCCTTTCATTCCTTAGTGGATGGAGGTGATGCTTATGAAGAACTATGATTTCAAAGACCTTATGGCTTTCGGAGTATTCATCTTAGCATTGCTGACATTTATCTTCAACTTTTGTAAGTAATGCGCGCATAAGAAAACTGCCCCTACTTTGGCGAGCGGAGGGCAGTTTCTTAATGAACTAAAATCCAATCGGCAACCTCCCTTATAGGCGGTTGTTTTCTTATCTGTAATATAACACATAAACAAAAAATTTTCAAGTCTTGAGGTACACTTATGCAAATAAATCTCTTTCCTATCGCCTGCGTCGTCCTCGCCTCCGGCATCGGCCGCCGCTTTGGTGCGAACAAACTGCTTAAAGAGCTAGACGGCAAACCGCTTGTGCAGCACATCTTAGACATTACAACAAACATTTTGGCCGAGCGCGTCACCATAACGCGCCACAGTGAAATAAAAAACATCTGCGACGAACGCGCTATCGCCTGCGTATTGCACAGTGAGCCTTACCTTAGCGACACCGTGCGCTTAGGTGTAGAATATATCGAAGCGCAGCAAAAAAATATTCAGGGAATACTTTTCGCTACAGCAGACCAACCGCTGCTAAAGCAAAATACACTTATCAGGCTTTGCGCAAGCTTTTTGCAGCAACCGGAGAAAATACATCGCTTGTATTTTAATGATATTCCCGGAAATCCCATCATCTTCCCCTTGCGCATGGCGGCAGAACTAAAACACCTGCCTCAGGATAAAGGTGGCAGCGTGCTGGCAAAAAAATATCCTGAGCTTGTAATTAAAGTACAAGCCCAGGATAAAAATGAACTTTTTGATATAGATACCAAAGAAGATTTACGCAAGCTGGAGCACTAGGTTAAACCTGTGCCTCCAGCTTTTCTTCTTTGAGAATAATATTCAAGATAATTGCTACTAAAGCAGCAGGCACAATACCGGATTCACCAAACATCATGCGCATTGCTTCCGGACAATGTGCCAAAATACCAGGCGTTGCGCCCATGCCATAGCCTACGCCAAGCGCAACGGAAATAATCGTCAGCTTGCGCGGATCAAGTTTCTCCTTCGTCACCAGCTGAATACCGCTGACTACGATAGAAGAGAACATCATTACCGCAGCACCGCCAAGTACGGATTGCGGCATAATGGAAACTAACGCGCCCAGTTTAGGAATCAGACCGCAGAGGATGAGGAACACTGCACCGGTTGCTAAAGCAAAGCGGTTAACAATCTTCGTCATCGCTACCAAGCCCACGTTCTGTGAGAAGGAAGTGTTCGGCAGCACGCCGAAGATAGCAGCAAAAGTAGAACCCAGGCCATCGCAGATAACACCACCGGAAAGCTCCTTATCTGTTGCCTCACGGCCAATACCGCTTTCAATAACAGCGGAAATATCGCCTACTGTTTCCACCGCTGTTACGATGAACATAATCAGCACAGGCAAGATAGCACGCATATCAAACACAATATCCACAGGCATAATCTGCGGCACAGCAAACCATGGTGCCTGCGCCACCTTCTCCCAATGGATAACCCAGGATTTGGTAAATTCCACCCCTTCAGGTGTAACAGCAGTCGTTGGCAGCACAAGGCTCATGCCAAAAGCAGCGATATACCCCGCGATAATGCCAAGTAAGATAGAAGACGAACTAAAGAAACCTTTTGTACCATGCTTAAAAAATAAAATTACACACAGGACAAATAAACCCAAAAGCAGATTTTCTACCGAACCGAAATCTTTCGTTTTAAAACCGCCGCCAAAGGAATTTACCCCCACGGAAATCAGCGAAAGGCCGATGGAAAGCACTACCGTACCACACACAACAGGCGGGAAAAAACGGCGGATATATTTCAAAACAAAGCCTAACAACGCTTCAAACACACCACCGATGATGGATGCACCCATAATTGCACCATAAGCAGCAACACCGCTGCCTAAAGTTGCCACAATGCCGGCAAAAACACCAATAAAGCCGGAGCTGGTACCCATAATGATAGGCACCTTGCCACCGCATGGGCCAATTGCATATAACTGCAAAAGCGTTACCAGACCGGCAACGATCATCGCATTCTGAATCAGGCTGACCTGTAAATCAGCAAAGCCTGCACCGCCCACAATACCGCACGCACCGCCGATAATCAGCACCGGCGTCAGGTTGCCGACGAACATTGCCAGCACATGCTGTAAGCCTAAAGGAATTGCTGAACCTAAAGGCAGCTTGCCTTCAAATTTATAGGCCTCCTCAGAAATTTTCATAAACTTTGCCATAAAAGCACCCCTTCACAATTTTCATGCGTCTATTTTACCGCAACACCTAAAAGTTGTAAAGAAGAAATTCGTACATTTTTAGCAGTTTCGAGTATAATGTTCGGAAAGATAAGTGCAATAGCACGATAGAAAGAGGCTTGGTTTTGTCCCAGCCTCACAAAACAAAACGCCCGGGCTTTTACCCAAGCGTTTTGCCAAAACAACTTTTTATTTTTCAAACGGGAACTTATATTGCGCAAGGCCAAGCTCATCACGCAGCTGGATAAATTCTTTTTGGATAGATTCGCCCATCGGTACGCCTTTATCTTTGCGATCCATCCAGGCCAGATATTCCTTCTCACCGGCAGTATAAATGCGCTCTGCACCAGGTGCTTTTTTAGAATTGCGCAGGCCACGGCAGATGCCGCCGGCAGTTTTCTTAAAGGTGTCCAGGCCCATAAAGAACTCCGGATTAATAACAAAGAAGAAATGGCCTAAACGATACAATTTATTATTGCCATTTTCATCTTTGCCGGAAAGCTCCTTCATATACGGGCCACCCGCTAAAGCAGAAGAAAGAATTTCAACAATAGTAGTAAAACCATAGCCTTTATAGCCGCCTGTTTCTTCGCCAAGGCCGCCGATAGGCAACAAGGCAACATTTCCTGCACGCATTTTTTTTAAGATCGTAGCAGATTCTGTCATCGTACCGCCATCTTTAGAAACTACTAAACCGGCAGGAGTTTCCTTGTTCTGTCTGGCATAGAACTCAATCTTACCATTTTGGATAATGCTGGTAGCGCAGTCAAAGTTAAACGGGAAAGCCTCATCCGTAGGCATGGTGAAAGTTAAAGGATTAGTACCCATCATAGGCTCCACACCGAAAGTAGGTGCTACGGAAGGTCTGGCATTAGTGCCGGAAATACCGATCATTCCTGCTTTTTCGGCCATCGTTGTCCAATAACCGGCAATACCATAGTGAGTGGAATTAAACACAGTACCGCCAGCCATACCATATTTAGAAGCTTTTTCAATCAGCATTTCCATCATCTTGTGCGAGGCAACCATACCCATGCCGTTATGCGCATCAATAACTACGGTGCAAGGAGTTTCTTTGACGATTTCAATTTCTGTTTTCGGTAGCAGCGTGCCGTTTTTAATGCGGTCTAAATAAATAGGCTTAAAACGGTTGCAGCCATGGCTTTCAATGCCACGTCTATCACTTTCCAGCAAAACATCCGTGCAGATTTCCGCATCTTCTTTAGGTACGCCATATTTTACAAATACGTCTACCATAAAATTGTGCACTAACTCCCAGCTAACATAAGGTCTTGTTTCTTCCATATCTTCTGCCTCCTTAGATTCTTATAAATACTGATACTATAAAAGCAGGCTATCTACTTTTAACCATTTAAGTAAATGCCATACCAGTAGCTTTTATTCTATTATAGCATGAAAAAATAAATTACAATAGTATTTGCTACTGATATTTCTTTATAAAAATCAAAAAGCCTGAGAACTTGCATTCTCAGGCTGCTTTTGGCAATGGCAGGGGTAC
>CAVKDE010000189.1:0-3813 GCA_963654835.1 Duodenibacillus sp.
GCCTTTACCCATAGTAAACGCCGCCAGCACCGTGCCAATGCCAAGGCCATCTACATAACCCAAAAGCAGGAAGGTTAAACCTGCGGTAAGCGCCAGGCAGGTAACATCAAAAGTAATTTTAATCTTGGCGTAAGCCACCTTAATAATATTGCTCAGCTCGCGCGGGAACAAATCTGTCGGAATAATCGGCAGGCCGCAGCGGTTAGACAATGCAATACCGATGCAGATTAAAACATAGCTGATAACAAAATAAAGCACGCGCCAGCTAAACGCCGTCGGCAAGAGGTTGATATACAGCTCAAATAAATCTAAAAACTGGCTGAACACGAAGCCTACAACGAAGCTGAACATATAAGAAGGAACAAAGTTTTTACGCAGATACATCAAACTGCCAATGAGCAGAGCCTGGAAAATATAAGTCCACGTTCCCAGCGTAAAATGCGGA
This sequence comes from Duodenibacillus sp., assembly GCA_963654835.1. Lineage (GTDB taxonomy): Bacteria > Bacillota > Negativicutes > Acidaminococcales > Acidaminococcaceae > Phascolarctobacterium_A. The sequence goes on from CAVKDE010000189.1 coordinate 446, forward strand.
AAAGCCTCGCTAAAAGCAAAAGGCACACTGCTAATCGCACTGATGCCGGAACCGGAATACAGCATCAGCACTACGCTGAAACTATTGATAATAACCGCAATAAGCAAAGCAATTTCACCACGCAGTGTAAGCTGCGTATTTTTTTCATTTAAAAGCATCTCATCAAATCCTCTCTTAGTAATCTACGAAAAATTAACAGGACTGCTGCTAGCGCAACAGTCCCGTTGTTTACAAAACGCAATACCTATTATATTACTAAATTTTTATTTTGACAAGATATTTGAAGCTAACTCTGCACAAATTGGCGCAGCATCGCCAGCAGTTTTTCTGCCTCCAGCGGCTTGGCCAGATGGCCTGTGAACCCTGCTTGGCGGCATTCTTCCTTGTCCTCGGCAAAAGCGTTCGCGCTCAAAGCGATAATGGGTATCGTTGCCGCATCAAGATGGTGCAGCGCACGAATCGTGCGCGTTGCTGTAAGCCCATCCATCACAGGCATCATGATATCCATCAGGATAACATCAAAATCTCCGGGTTCGCTTTCCGCGAAAATATTCACTGCTTCCTGTCCGTTGAAGGCTTTTGTCAGCACAGCACCTTCACGCTCCAGCAAGAACTCCTCAATCTTCATGTTAAGAGCGTTATCCTCCACCACAAGCACTTTCAAACCTTTAAGAGATAATTTACCCACTTCTACCGTTTGTTTTTTCGTGCAAGGCTTGTGTCCCAGCTTAAACGGCAAAGTAACTTTGAACGTCGTACCTTCGCCTTTAGTGCTGGCAAAACTTATCTCGCCGCCCATCAGCTCTGTCAGGCGTTTGACGATGGCAAGGCCAAGGCCGGTACCTAAATACGACGTGCGTGCTTCCGCATGTTCCTGCGCAAACACTTCAAAAGCGTGCTTTTGAAATTCTTCGCTCATACCAATGCCTGTATCAGCACAGATAAACTCCATCCAGACCGTATAGCCCTCTCGCCGCAGTTCACGTGTGCTAAGCGTAATTTCACCGCCGTCTTTATTGTATTTAACAGCGTTGCTTGTCAGGTTTGCTAAAATCTGGCGCACATGCACCTGGCTGCCAATCACATAATGCTGCTCAGCCATATATTCACGCTTGCAGATGATGTTGCGCAGCTTCGCCTGCGCCTCCGTCAGCGCGCCCACACTTTTGGCAAGCTGCTCTAGGTCAAAATTCTGCTCTGCCAGATGAATTTCACCTGATTCAATTTTGTTCATTTCCAAAACATCGTTAGATAGTTCCAGCAGATAATGCGTGTTTTCCAAAATCTTGGCGCGGTATTCCTTATGCTTGTTTTCGTCTAACGGATAATAATCCGCCATCTCCAGTAAGCCCAAAATACCATTAAGCGGCGTACGTATATCGTGGCTCATACGCCGCAAAAAATCTGTCTTGGCAATGCTCGCCTTCTGCGCTTCGGTAGCAATCTTTTTCAGTTCTTCCTGATAAGCCAGCTCGCGTTCCTGCGAAACCTTAAAATGCAGATATAAAAATATCATCCAGAGCAGAATATAGACAATCATGACAAATGCCATCCTGCGCGTGCGGTCTTCAAAAACCGTCTTAGCAGGGAAGAACGCAGCCAGATGATAATTTTTATACGGTTCTATAACGCCATAATAAATTTCGCCATTGAAATTTATGCTGTACAAACCATCATTTTCCTTTTGCAGCTTCTCACGCGCGTTAGGCATAAGGTCGTCCAGCTTATAGTGCTTTAGTTCCTGCCTGTTAGATGAAAGCACCATCTTGCCATCTGTAACCATAACTGTGCCGTCCAGCTCAAAACCGTAGCTGTTGAAAAGTCCGTCCATATAGCTTTCGTTATCGTCCTCATCACGGTTTGAGCGTCTGTTACTCGCTACCGGAGGCAAATTCAAGGCAGCAATACGCGCTTCATAACGTTCAAAGCGCTGCACCTGCATTTTGAGGAAACTCATTGTTTCCCCTGTTACCTTATGCAGATACTCCCTATCCTGATAGGTGAAGAATAAAAACGCTGCCGGTAATATAATGATACCCATCCAAAGCGGCCAAAGCAATTTACCCTTCAAAAAACTAGAGAATTTCTCTTTGCTTAACCGCACGAGCGTTCACCCCCCTGTAAAGCCTTGCTTTTTTTCTGTACAAAAAGCAAATCTTTATAAATTACAAGGCGGTCTTTTCTTCTCATAACGTCACCTTATCGCTTTCCTAGCTATTTAAATAAACGCTTAAATAACTATACTTATCTTTTTCTACAATTTTACTGCCAAAAATTTATGCCACTTCTTTCAGTGCAGCGATGGTAAGCTCATATTCCTTCTTAACTTCCTCAAACATCGGCTCACAATCAGAGGAAATATGCAGGTTGCGCAGGCTTTCCGTCAGCGTAAAAGAAACCCTGTACAAGTTTTCCAGGCTAAGGTTTTGCGCAACACCTTTCAAAGTATGCACAGCGCGGAAAGCACTTTCAGCGTCATTGGCTGCTAAAGCTTTTTCCAGGTTAGCAAAGCTGTCATCTTCTAAGAATTTTTTAGCAAACAGCAAAGCAAACTGCTCACTGCCCAATCGTTGAACCAAATCGCGGTAGTTAGCACCAATTTTGTTGTAGCATTCTTCCAAAGTCATTATTATCCACTCCCTTAATCATCCAAATAAGTATTTAGATTAGATTTGATATCGGCTTTAATATCCAGCAGGCATTGCAAAAGCAAGGGGTTAAACTGTCCGCATTCACCGTTCATAATCATATCTATTGCCTTATCCTGCGAAAAAGCAGGTTTATAAACTCGTTCGCTCGTTAAAGCATCATACACATCGCACAGCGACACAATCTGCGCCGAAATAGGAATCTTCTCGCCAACAAGTCCATCAGGATAACCCTTGCCGTCGTAGCGTTCATGATGCCAGCGTGCAATCTGGTACGCATATTGCATGAAGGGTTCATCCTTATACATATCCAAATCTTTTAGCATCTGCGCACCCACGGTAGTATGCGTTTTCATAATCTCAAATTCCTCTTTAGTCAGCTTGCCAGGCTTATTTAAAATCTCATCGGGAATTGAAATTTTGCCTATATCATGCAGCGTCGAAGCATTGGTAATCATCGAAATATCTGCATAAGACAATTTATATTTATCTGTTTTCTGCACCATGCGCTCCAAAAGCATACGCGTCAGACGGTTAATATTCAGCACATGGCTGCCGCTTTCTTTATTGCGGAACTCCACAATATGGCTGAGGATATTAATCATCATATGATTAGTTTTTTCCTTCTCCGCGTATTGCTCCTTTAAAAGCGACATCAGCGTTTTCTGCTTAGCATATAAAAGTACAGCGTTCAGCACGCGGCGATGAACAATACCGGCG
>CAVKDE010000190.1:0-1081 GCA_963654835.1 Duodenibacillus sp.
TTATCCATGCGTGCGTATTTAGCAATCAAATCAATGAAGCTGCCATCATCTTTCAGATAAGAACCATATACGGCAAAACCAGTGTGTTTGTTTTCGCCGCTGCCATTAGTAAAGGTGCTTGTACCTTCGGTACGCGTCAGCGCAACGCCTACCGTCCAGTTCGGGTTCACGCTGAGTTTTTCGTCGTAACCAACCTGATAATAGTTATATTGGTTCTTCACGTTCTGCGCACCGTATTTGCTTTCACCACGAGCCATTCTTGCCCATGCGCCATGTTCTCCTTTGCTGTCGCGCAGTTCGCCAAGGCGTTTATTCATATCGTTGTTTTCCTGACGCCAGGTCATGAGAGAGATAGAAGCCATATCGCTGATAGCACGGTTCGTAGTGTTTTCCGTGCCTTGCAGCGTGCTCATAACAACTGCGCCGTCTTTTACATCAGCAGTATAAGCACCAGCAACTTTGCCTTCAGCGGTAGTAATCTTTGTCGCTGCGGATTTCACATCTTCGCCTTCGCCAGTAGAAACTACGTTAGCAAGTTTTTGCGCATTGCTGCTATCTGCCGCAATAGCATCGCCAATTGCGCCTGTGCCTTGTACGGTGATGGCTGCGCCGCCATTAGCTGCTGCGGAAGTTAAGCTTACGTTATTAGTTAAGCTGTTCGTTGCTACAGTGCCTTCGCCGCTAACTTCGTCAATAATATTTACTTTTTGGTTTTCACCTTGCAGGTTGATAATACCATTATCCAAAGTTACTTTTTGTAAATTAGCAAGGCTTGCACCTTCTTGAATATTAATAGCACCACCATCAGCAACAGTTACGTCATTGATGAAGCTATCGCCAGTCATGTTCCAAGTTGCGCCATCAGAAATTGTCATTTTAAAGCCAGTAACGTTACCATAGTAAGTAGGAGCATTTAAATCTACTGAATCAGTATCGTCATAATGCTGATAAGCTTTGCCAGTCCAAGAAGATTCTGTACCATTAAGATTAATATTTACATTAGCATTAATTTTTTCACCACTGTCATAGGCATTATCTTTAGTATTCGGTGTTTCAAATACTATATCACCATTTAAAATTG
>CAVKDE010000190.1:1091-3806 GCA_963654835.1 Duodenibacillus sp.
AAATTGTTCGATATTTTCCATCTGTATTTATATTAACATTAGATTCGCCACGTACGTCAACAACATCTCTTGCATTGACAGTTAAGTTACCATTTATGTCCATTTGCGCATTAGAAAATGAAGCTATACCAGCAATAGTAGAGTTTATAGTTATATTTTCTGCATTTATCGTAACTTTGCCACCATTATTAGACTCAACTGCTACGATATTAGGCGAAGAACTTGGCCCACTTACATCAACCAATAAATCTTTAGTTCTTACATCGATACTACCTTTAGAGGCATAAATCCCCAAAACTTGTGAACTACGAGAAATATTATCTAAAGTATTTTTTGCTGTAATCTTAATACTATCTGTATTTTCACCACCTAAAACAACTTTAGCATTATTTCCCCAAGCTTCAACAACCCAAAGGTTAGCATCTGCACTCATAGTAGAATTAATATTTATAGTTTGACTCAAAATATTAACGGTAGAACTTGGATCAATAGGATAAGCTTCTCCATCCGTTGTCATATTAAAACTATCATCAGTATATGTACCAGAAGTGATCTTACCAGTATACTCCGCCGCCAACGCGCTTCCGCACGCGCCCACAACCCCCGCAGCCAAAAGACCGCATAAAATTTTTCTCGCCAAAACATTTTTACTTCTCATCATGAATCCCAACCTTTCTTAAAATTTTCTCCAAAATTCCTAAAAAGCAGGCTTGCAGCTCGTGCTGCAAAAATTTCTATCCCACGGCCGTTGCCGTAAGTAACATAAGAAAAACTATTTTTTGAGTGCCACTAAAGCTTGCAGCAGCTCCGCCAAAGAAAACTGCATAGCAAGCGGGTTTTGCTGCGCATTATTTTCTGCTTCCTGCTGAACCTGCTTTGCGCCATCAATATCCACAAAAAAGCTGCTCACAGGACATTCCAAAACCTCGTGCAGTTTGAGCAGATTCTCTAGCGTGATATTGTTGCGTCCCTTTTCAATATTACTCAAATGTGCTGAGCTGATTGCCAATTTCTGCGCAACTTCATTTTGCTGCAAACCTTTAGCCAAACGCACCATGCGGATGCGTGCGCCCACCAGTCTTGCCTTCTCGCTCATCCCCAAAACCTCTTACTAAAATTCATCATTTTTATCATCAATCACTTTAGCAAAAGTGATAATTGTATTTCAAATTTCTTTTTGTTTATTAAAAGTATAGCACCTTGTCCCCCCCAGTCAAACTCTTATCCAAGAATAATTTACTATCGATGATTTTAGCGTTACGGCAAGCTTTAAACTGTTACAATCTTTACAGGTTGAAGAAAGGAGGAAGGATTGAGGAGAATAGGAGAAAGTACAGAATAGTAATCTACGTTCTACTTCTTCCGTAATTTTCATGTTATTCTTTAAGCAGATTCTTTTGATGGCAAAAGAATCTGGAAGAAAACCACGCGCTTTTAAAAAGCGCGGGAAACTATCGCTTTTTCGTGCCGAAAAAGCTAGCAAAAAGGCTTTTATATTTGTCTTTTCGCTTTGCTGCGAAAAGCGAGCCTTTCGTAATTCTCTAGTTTGTTCTTCGTTCCAGTGGTTACAGAGTAAAAGTAAGCAATTATAATATCGTGGCGCGAATAAAAATTTTAGTAAATGAGTGCTTGGATTCACAGAAGTGTCGCATTGTTTGAGCGATAAGCTTTCTTATATTGCAAAATTTTTTTGCTTAGCGCGAGTTTTGCGACACTTCGTCTTGAATCCGCACGAAATTTACGTCAAAAAATTTTTCCTGAGCAGAACGATATTTAATTGTGCAGCCACCCTTAAAACTCAAAATTTGCCAAACCACTCCTGTAGGAGTATAATAATAACAAAACGAGGTGACAAATATGCTACGCAAACTCTATCATGGTTCAAAAGACATTATCCCCCACCCTATCTTTGGCTACGGGAAAAAATATAACGACTATGGCTTAGGTTTTTACTGTACAGAAGATATCAACATGGCAAAAGAATGGGCAGCAACAGCCAACCAAAACGGATATGCTAACTGTTACGAGCTTGATTGCGCTAACCTCCAAATTTTAGACTTAAACACACCACAATTCTGTATTTTACACTGGCTAACCATACTGCTGCAAAATAGAGAATTTGATGCACCTTCTGCTCTAGCAGATGAAGCCAAAGAATATCTTTTTAAAAACTTTAATGTAAATTACCAATCTTATGATGCAATTATTGGTTATCGTGCAGATGACAGCTATTTTTCCTTTGCCCAAGATTTTCTAAACGGCACAATTTCCTATCGTCAATTAAACAACGCTATGCATCTAAGAAAATTAGGGCAACAATTTGTTTTAAAAAGCCTCAAAGCATTTTCCCTGATAAAATTTACAGGCTATGAAATTGCCGAACACACTGAATGGTTTGATAAAAAAAATAAACGTGATAAAAGCGCACGTCGCGAATATTTTAGTACAGAGCGTAATAAACGCCAACGTGGTGATTTATATATAATGCAAATTATAGACGAGGAGATGACAGCAGATGATATACGCTTACGATAAACTTTACCTTGACAAAGCCCGTACTGCACTTGCACGTATGCTTGATTTTGCTGTTTATGATCTTCATTACGATATCAACGAATTTTTTAACCTTTTCATTACTTCTGGTATTGCCAAACGTTTTGAACAGGGGGATTTTACAATTCTTGTTGGTATGTCCGGTGTCGAAATCGCCTATAC
>CAVKDE010000191.1:0-3734 GCA_963654835.1 Duodenibacillus sp.
GTGTTGTATTGATCGCGCACTGCTTCGCTCACTGCGCCGCTGGCGTAAAGCTTGTTATAACGCGCTGCATTATCTGCTGCCAGCTTTTGGTTGGCAAGAGCACTGGCAAGCTGCGCGTTAGCACTTTCGACGCTTTGGCTTACGTCTTTAGCATCCAGCGTCATTAAAATCTGTCCGGCGTGAACTCTGTCGCCTACGTTGACAAGACGGGCGTTGATTTTGCCTGTTACCTGAAAAGCGAGTTTGCTTTCGTAGCGTCCTTTAATTTCTCCCGGATAAACATTTTGTTGATTTGCTGCTTCCTGACCGATAACCATGGTGCGCACGACAGGAGTATAATTTGCTTCCTGTGGTTTGCTCGTGAGATTGCGGTAAAGCATAGCTCCGGCAGCGATAACGATAACTGCTGCGCCTGCGGCGATGAGCTTTTGTTGTTTTGTCGCGTTTGTGAAAATTTCTTTCATGTATAACAACTCCCTTGCTGAGTGTAAAGACAAAATTTAATTGTTCAATTAAATTATAGATTCTACTAATATATACGTCAAGCAACAAAGCTGTGAAGAAAACAAAAGCACTACGCTGCGGCAAAAAAGCCTGCAAGCGTAGTGCTTTTGTGTTAAATATGAATGTGTTATGCAAATTTTATTTATTGCTGGCTGAGCGATGCCAGATAAGTGTTCAGTGCCTGCAAAAGATAATCCATCTCAGCACCATGTTCAAACTTGCCGATTTCACGAATCTGGCTCTTGGTCAAGAAGAAGAACATAATGATACCCTCTAGCGTAAAGGCAACGTGCGTGGGCTTGATGTTCGTCTGAATTTCACCGCATTCAATAGCTTCATTGACTAGTTCCGCCATGAACTGGTGGATGCGGTAAAGCTTGTTACGCACGTAATTTTCAAACATCGGCTGTGGGGAAAGCAGCTCACGGTAAATCAGATGAATATTATATGGATGTGCACGCTGCATTTCAGCAATGGAATCAACGTAGCTGCGCAGTTTGGTTAAAGGAGATTCATCGCGTTGGCGGATTTTATCCTGTAATTTAAGAAACTTTTCTGCTTCTGTGTAAAGCACTTCCTGATAAAGATTTTTTTTGCCGCCAAAATAATAAGAGATTAACGCGCTGTTAACACCGCTTGCGGCAGCGATTTCTTTTATAGAAACAGAGCTGAAATTATCATGCGAAAAGAGGATGGTTGCAGCCTCTAAAATTTTATCAGCACTGCTGGGTGTGTGTTCTTTTTCTGTCATGGGATGAATACCTCGGATAATTGCTAATTTAATACTAACTATATTATACACTATTTGCGTGCATCTGTAACTAATTTATTATAGTGCTTGTTATAACGAAAACTATCATGCGTTAAGAAAATTTTGTTCGTTAATATCTTGGCTTGTGCTTTAAAGTTTGGTATAATAGAACTGCTTAACGGAGGATACTAGATGAATACCTTGATGATAATTTTATTAGTAGTAATAGCGTTGCTGCTGGCAGCAATTTTATTTTTTGTGCTGCGTAATAAGCCTAAAGGCGATTTAGCAGAGCAGCGCCTGGATATTTTAGAACGCAGGCTGGCGGAGGCACTTTACGATTTACGCGGAGAGCAGAATACGTTGGCGCGGGCTGCACGTATGGAAAATCAGGAAGCAAGTGACAGGCTCAGCGAGCAGATTGATAAGCGTGTAGCACGTCTGGCAGATTTAACGGATCAGAATCTGGAACGCATCCGCCTGACAGTGGATGAACGCCTGAATAAATCGCTGGAGCAAAAATTTTCACAGGTCAGCCAGCGTCTGAGCGAGGTGCATCAATCTTTAGGGCAGATGCAGGGGCTTGCCGGAGGCGTGGAGGATTTAAAACGTGTGTTGTCGAATGTAAAAGTGCGCGGTACGTGGGGTGAAATGCAGCTGGGCAATATCTTGCGTGATATTTTGGATAAAGGGCGTTACGTGGAAAACGTGGAGGTGCGCCCGCACAGCGGCCTGCGGGTGGAGTTTGCCCTGCGCCTGCCTGGGCAACATGAGCAGGAGGTGCTGCTGCCGATTGATGCTAAATTTCCGCTGGAAGATTACCAACGCCTGCAGCAGGCACGTGAAGCAGGAGATATGCAGGCAGCAGAAGCTGCGGTAAAGCAGCTGGAACGCCGCTTGAAAAGCGAAGCGAAAGATATCTGCGAAAAATATATCTATCCGCCTTATTCTACTGATTTTGCGGTATTATATCTGCCGAGTGAAGGTCTTTTTGCCGAAGCTTTGAATATTGCAGGTTTGGCAGAGGAGTTTCAGCTAAAATACCGTGTGTGCATAGCTGGTCCTTCTACGCTTGCAGCTTTGGTGAACAGTTTGCAGCTGGGTTTTCGCACGCTCGCTGTGCAGCAGCGCACGACCGAGGTGTGGCGGTTGCTCAGCAGTGTGAAGCAGGAGCTGCTTGGTCTGGAGAGTGCACTGGATAAGAGTGCTAAAAAGCTGGAGGAGGGGCAGAACGCTTTACATAGCACGAGCCGTTATGTGGCGCGTTTGACGAAACAGCTTAATGCTGTGGAGATTTTAGACGGAGAGGAAAATCATGGAGCAAAATGATAATCAAAGCCCGTATAAGAAGCCGCCGCTTTGGGTGCAGGTGTTTTTATGGGCGTATGGATTTATGTGGCTGAATATGATTTTTGTGACGGGATTGAACAGTCTTTATCTGGGGTATATTGATTATGACAGTGGGAGCATTGCGCTGGCGATGACGCTGGGGTTCTGGCTGATATTTAAGTATTTGCCGAGGTTGTTGTGAGGAGGAATATCATGGAACGTTGGGATATATATGATAAGAATAAAAATTTAACTGGGCGCACGATGGGCAAGAATGAATGGATTTTAAAAGATGGGGAGTATCATCTGACGGTGCTGGGCGTGGTGCAGCATATAGATGGGCGTTTTCTGATTACACGGCGCGTGCTGACGAAGGCGTGGGCAGCTGGCTGGTGGGAAGTTCCCGGCGGTGCGGTGCAGGCTGGGGAAAGTTCGCGCGAGGCGGTGAACCGTGAGGTTTTTGAGGAAACCGGCCTTGATGTTTCTGCCTGCGAGGGTGCGCCTGCTTTGACTTACCACCGTGAAAATCCGGGTGAGGGAGATAATTATTTTGTGGATTGCTATCGCTTTACGTTGGATTTTGCTTTAGAAGATGTAAAGATTCGTCCGCAGGAAGCGTTAGAATTTAAGTTGGCCACTTTAGACGAAATTAAAGAATTAGCAGCGCAGGGAATTTTCCTGCATTACGACAGTATTCAAGAGGTTTTTACAAAATAACTGCGCCTGCATGACGTTTGCTGTTGAAAAAACGCGCCTAGCGTGGTAAAATATTGGAGTAAATGCTTAAAATATTATAGAAAGAAGAAGTTTGGAGGAATTTACAATGTCAGGACATTCTAAATGGGCAAACATTAAACATAAAAAAGGCAAGGCTGATGCACTGCGTGGCAAGATTACCACTAAAATCAGCCGTGAGATTACCATTGCTGTACGTATGGGCGGCTCTGACCCGACCGGTAACATGAAATTAAAGCTGGCTCTGTCCAAAGCTAAAGCTAATAACATTCCTAAAGATAACATTCAACGTGCTATTCAAAAAGGTGCTGGCGCACTGGAAGGACAAAGCTTTGAAGAAATCACTTACGAAGGCTACGGTCCGGCAGGCGTTGCAATGATGGTTAGCTGCCTTACCGATAACCGTAACCGTACT
>CAVKDE010000192.1:0-3725 GCA_963654835.1 Duodenibacillus sp.
GCCATCACGCTCCACGTTGTTCACACCTGCGCTGTTAGCATCAAGCAATGCGGTTAAAAGCTCTTGTCGCAGCAGGTTCGCTTCATCGATATAAAGCACATTATCCGTCGCTCGCGCCAAAATTCCGGGAGCAAAGCGTTTCTCACCTTTGCTCACCGCAGCTTCCAAATCAATGCTGCCAAAAAGCATATCTTCCGTTACATTTAAAGGCAGCGTGAGCATTTTTTGCGTGCCTATTAAAGCTTGCACGCTGCGCGCCAGCACGGATTTTGCTGTTCCCTTCGCGCCGCCAATTAAAAGCCCGCCTGCCTTGCGGTTGACAAGGGCAATCAAAAGAGCCTGCTTCGCCTGCTTTTGCCCCACAACAGCAGCAAAAGGATAAAGAGTATTTTTCAACATGAGCAGCACTCCTTAAGCTTCCGCCATTAAAAAGCTTTCCACCTTATCCCAATCCAGTGCGCCTTCTTCAAACGGGCGGCGGCGCATACGGTGCGGTAAAACAAGCTTTGCCGCCTGCTTTACATCGTCTAAATTAGCCTCCGTGCGTCCGTTAAAAGCAGCTAAAGTCAATGCCGTTTTAATAACCGTAATATCCGCACGATGGCCGTCCACTCCCAGCTCTACAGAAAGTTTTGCCACAGTTTCCAGCAGTTTATCGTCAATCGTCACTTTTGGCAGCAGTTTGCCTGCAGCAATAATTTTTTCTGCCAAAGTTTCCTGCGCATCTTTGTAGCTTGCAATAAAGCTATCTGCATCGTTTTCATAAGCCAAACGGCGTTTGATAACCTCTACGCGCTGCAATGGATCATGTTCGCCGGTCACAACAACGCTCAGGCCAAAGCGATCCAAAAGCTGCGGGCGGATATCACCTTCTTCAGGGTTCATCGTGCCGACTAACACAAAACGTGCGGGGTGGGAATAAGAAACGCCCTCGCGCTCCACAGTGTTCACGCCCATAGCTGCTGCATCGAGCAGCACATCCACAACGTGATCATCCAGAAGGTTAATTTCATCTACATATAAAATATTACGGTTAGCCTGCGCCAAAATGCCTGGTTCAAACTTTTTCTCACCATGCTTAATAGCGTGTTCAATGTCCAGCGTGCCTACAACGCGGTCTTCTGTCGCGCTCACAGGCAGTTCCACCACGCGCATATTTATGGTTTCTTCCTCTAAGCTGCCTTCCGCTGCCAATTTAGCAGCGCAGTCATCACACAATTGGCTAGAGTGCGGATCGCAGTGAAATTTACAGCCCTGCGCTGCCGCCATCGGTGGCAGCAGCTCTGCCAAAGCACGCACAGCGGTGGATTTTGCTGTACCTTTTTCACCCTTAATCAGCACGCCGCCCAATGCGGGATTGATAACATTCAATATTAAAGAAAGTTTCATATCCTCCTGACCCACAATGGCAGTAAACGGATAGACAGCATTACGTTTCATTTTATATTCCTCCTGTTATTAAAACACGATATCATTAAAGCACTTGTACAAGCATACACTATCTACCAACTATACACGCAAGCACTTTTTGCAAAAAAATAAAGATTTTCGCAAAAAAATCACCGTCATAGAGTTTCATTACTCCATAACGGTAATTTAAGGTTCTTTCTCGCAGCTTACGCCGCGCGTCCTCTTATTTTCTTGTCAGCTTATAAATCAGTGCGTTGCAGATAGCCGCAGCAACATTACTGCCACCCTTGCGGCCACGTGCCACAATATAAGGAATACCGGTTTTCATAATGATTTCTTTAGATTCCACAACATTAACAAAACCTACAGGCACACCAATAACCAGCTCCGGCTTAATCTTGCCTTCTTTTACCAGCTCGTCTAAACGAACCAATGCCGTCGGCGCATTACCTACAGCAATAATCACCGGTCCTTCAATCGTGCAAGCCTTCTCCATGCAGGCAGCAGCTCTGGTAGAGCCTGCTTCCTTAGCACGGGCAGCAACATCGGCATCTGCCATAAAGCAAACAGCCTTTGCCCCCAGCTTGCCCAAACCCATTTTGTTAATGCCTGTGCAGGCCATGTTGGTATCCGTTACAATGGTCGCACCCTTTTCGAGAGCAGCTAAAGCTTTCTCTACAACGCCCTCGGAAAAGAGCAGGTTGCGGGCATAATCAAAATCAGCAGAGGTGTGGATAACGCGTTTCACGATATCAATTTTTTCCGGGTCAATTTTAATCTGGCCCAGCTCCTCTCCGATAATTTCCATACTACGCTTTTCAATATCAGCAGGTAAAACATTTTGTAAATGCATTCTTAGACACTACCTTTCTCAACCATCTACTATAAGGCACAGGCCTTATCTTTCCACGCCTACGCGCGCCGGTATCCCTTTTTCAAAGGGATGCTTACGCTTGCAGATTTCCGAAACATAATCCGCAAGTTCCACCAGCTCAGGCGCAGGATTGCGGCCTGTCAGTACAACCTCTAAACTTTTAGGCTTATTCTTCAAAAAAGCAATTAAAGCTTCTTTATCAAACACACCTGTGTTGCAAGCACCGATTACTTCATCAAAAATTAAAAGATCTATCTGCTCGTCAGCACATTTCTCTTTAACTTTCTCAAAAAGTGCCAGATGCTCGCGTTTCACTTCAGCTTTTTCCGCATCATTCATCTGAAAGGTAAATTTGGCCGTTTCTTTACCTCGCATAACTTCAATATTGGGCAGCAATGCCAGGCTGGTCAGCTCACCAGTCGGCCTGCTTTTAAGAAATTGCACAATCAGCACATGGTTGCCATGGCCAGCGCAGCGCACTGCAAGGCCGATGGCAGCAGTAGTTTTCCCCTTGCCGTCTCCGCAATAAATATGAATCAGCCCGCCATCCTTCATTTAAACGCCTGCCTCCAGAATCTCGTAAATCTTCTTCATATCCAGATTTTCACGGATGCTGTCAGCTAAAATATCATATTGCTGACGTTTGTAATCCGCAAAGTTAATGGTCTGGATATCATCCATCTTCTTGCCTTTTTTCGCAAGCAAAGCTTCTACAATTTTCACAGCAATGCCTTCACCGTCAAAAACGCCGTGTACATAAGTGCCGTAAACATTCAGCTTGCCCGTAGTGTTCTGCGAACCTTCAGCCATTACTTCGCCATTTTCGTGTATCGGGCTGATGCAGGTCAAGGCCTCCTGCTCAGGGAAGTTCGTTACACCGGAATGAATTTCATAGCCATACAGCGGCAAACCGCTCAATGCGGAGAAAATGCCCTGCACCTTGCCAAATTTACCGGCCATCTGAATTGTGCGTTTCTTTTCAATGAAAGTTGTATCAATAGGCAGAAGCCCCATACCAGGCGTTACGTTAGCTTTGCCTGTGCCATCTTCTTCACCATAAGGATCAGAAATCTGCTGGCCCAGCATCTGATAACCACCGCAAACACCAAACACTACCTTACCGTCATTAGCATGCTTCAAAATAGCTGCTTCCATACCACTTTGGCGCAGCCATTTCAAATCGCCGGTAGTATTCTTCGTTCCGGGGATGATAATCATATCCGGGTCACCCAAATCTCGCACACTGCTGACATAACGCAAAGATACGCCAGGAATGAGTTCAAACACATTGAAATCAGTATAGTTAGACATTCGCGGAATGCGCACTACCGCGATATCTACCAACTTTACTTCACTGCGTCCGCTGATGCGCTCAGAAAGGCTGTCCAATTTAAATATTGATGATTTAAAAACTGCTGGTTTTGATACTGTTTGGGTTGAT
>CAVKDE010000193.1:0-3710 GCA_963654835.1 Duodenibacillus sp.
ACCATGGAAGCCTAAAATAGTATGGAAAATAAAATACAGTGAAGCCGAAGCGGTGAGCATTTTGCCCATCAGTAAAAACAACAGTGGCAAGTGGTTGGCACGTTTTTTGAACCATAATTTAGAGAATAAATCAGCATTGCCTGCGCGGTTGACAAGCACGGCGCGTAAAATTGGCGACATGATGATAAAGGTAGCTGCTGCTGTAATCCATCTGCCATAGGGAAGTTTGAGCGTATCGCATAAATAAGGCAATAGATACAGCTCTGCGCCGATAGCGATAGCTGTAAGCAGCGTCAGGAAGATGGCCATGCGCAGCATATAATTAGTGAGCAGGTTTTTCCAATCTTGATCTTTATCGTTTTCAATATTGGTATCGGTATAACGGTTCACGCGCAGGATAAATTTTTCCGGCAATAGTTTGAGCATTTTCTGGTAAAAAGGCTCCGCGGACATAATGCAAAAAGGCGTGGTGAAAGTAGTGATTACAGATACGGCAACGATGATAGGATATAAAAATTCGCTGATAACGCCAAGGCTCATACCTAAGGAAGCAATAATAAAGGAAAATTCACCTATCTGCGCGAGGGAAAAACCGCAGTGCGTAGCTGTATTCAGACTTTGACCGGAAAGTAGCACGCCGCCGGTGGAGAAAATCAGCTTGCCGATAATAGTAGCGATGACCAGTACGGCGATGGGCAGGGCGTATTCCACAAGCAGCGCAGGGTTAACCATCATGCCGACGGAAACGAAGAACACTGCGCCGAATAAATCTTTGATAGGTGCTACGAGATGCTCTATTTTTTCTGCGTTAGGTGCTTCGGCGATGAGCGAGCCCATGATGAAAGCACCCAGTGCGGAGGAGAAACCGAGATGCGTTGCTAATACGACCATGCCTAAGCACAAGCCGATGGAAACAACGACCAGCGTTTCTTCGTTCATGAGCTTTTGTGCCCATTTGAAAAAGCTGGGGACGAGGTACATGCCCAGCACGAACCACAAAATCAAAAAGAAAACTAAGCGGCCGATGCTCATAATCAGCTCCATGCTGGAGATACCGCTTGTTGCGACTGCCATGGTGGAGAGCATAACCATCATTACGATACCGGCAATATCTTCGACGATGAGAATACCGAAAACGACCTCTGTAAAACGCTGCGCACGCAGCTTTAAATCGTCAAATGCTTTGATAATGATGGTTGTGGAAGACATAGAAAGCATTCCGCCTAAAAACAAGCTGTCCATATGGTTCCAGCCAAGCAGCGTGCCGACAGCATAACCGACGACGAGCATACCGCCAATTTCCGCAGCTGTGGCAATGAAAGCCGTGCTGCCGACACTTTTTAGTTTATAGAAGCTGAACTCTAAACCTAAGGCGAATAAAAGGAAGATAACGCCAATTTCTGACCAGGACTGCACGTTAGTATTATCAGCAATCGTGGGGAAAAAATTAAAATTCGGTCCGGTAATAAAACCAGCAACAATGTAACCTAGTACGAGAGGCTGGTTAATTTTTTTAAAAAGAATTGTAGTAACACCGGCAACGAGCAGAATCATTGCCAGATCACTGATGATGGTAGGTAAATGGGTCATAGGCAGCTCCTTTGCGATAAATTTTTGCCAAAAACGCTTGCTTTGGTGTATAATATAAATATTGCACCTTGTGCTTTATTGTTATTTCTATTATACAATATTTTGCAAGGAGTTAGTGACTAAAACGTAAAATTTTTTAAGCAAATTATTATAAGATGTTGATGCAGTGCGCATTGGCATCAGAGTGGAGGAATAAAGATGAGCGAACAAGAAAAATTAGTTTTGGTTGATGGCGAAGTTATGCCTGAAGCAGAAGCCTTTGTTGATGTGAACGATCGTGGCCATAATTTTGGCGATGGCGTTTTTGAAATTGTCCCTGTGTACAATGGCCGCTGCTTTGCGCTTTTGCCGCATATGAATAATCTTTTTGATTCTGTTATTGCCGTAAAGATTCCTGGTGTTTACATGATTGAAGAGCTGGTAGAGTTCCATGAAAGCCTGCTTGCGGCAACCAAACTTCAGGAGTGCGAAATTTATACGCAGGTTACTCGTGGCAGTGGTGCTTATGATTTAGCTTATCCGGAGCCGAGCATCCCGCATCTGACGATGTATGCTGTTCCTGTTGACCGCGCAGCGCTGGCAGAAAAACGTGCGAAGGGCGTGAATGTGATTACGGTTGCTGATGACCGCTGGGCGCGCTGCGATATCAATACCTTGAACCGTCTGCCGGAAGTTTTGGCAAAACAGAAAGCTTCTGTAGGCAGAGCTTTTGATGCTCTCTTTGTGCGTGACGGAAAAATTACTGAAAGCACGGAAGCAAGCTTTTTTATCTATAAAGATGGTATTTTGTGGACGCATCCGCAAAATAATTTTATCCATAAAAATATTACGCGTCGCCTGCTGATGGAACGTCTGTCTAAAGATCTTGATTTGCAGATTATCGAGCGTGCTTTTGATAAAGATTTTGCCTTGAAAGCTGATGAAGCTTTCCTGTGCGGTCCGCGCTGCGAATTTATGCCGGTAACCAAAATTGACCGTGGCTTTGTTGCTGATGGCAAACCCGGTGAGCTGACCATGAAGCTGCAAAAAGCTTATATGGATTTTGTTGCTCAAGAATGCCCTGCTCACCATGAATAATAAAAAATTAGTGCGTGGTGCGCTGCTTGTGGCCCTCGCACTCGTTTTACAATCACTGCGGCTGGTGCTGCCGCTGCCTTTAATGGCTTCTACGTTTATTATCGGTACGCTGGTGCATATGATGCTGGGGCTGACGCTGCGCTTTAATGGTTTGACGACAGCAATGTTGTTAGGCTTTTTGCTGCCGCTCACTGCCTATATGCAGGGACAGGTGGCGATTGCCCTTTTGATACCTGTTATCTGGCTGGGAAATTTGCTCTTTGTGCTGGTGCTGCATATGCTTTCCGGTAATGAAAGAAAGCTGAAGCTCTTTGCTGCGCCTTTGGTAAAGGCCTGTGTGATGGCTGCAGCGGCGTGGGTTGTGGTAACTTTTGTGGCACTGCCAAGCCCTGCTGTGCGCAAGGCGGTGCTCTTTGCAATGAGCGTGCCGCAGTTTGTGACAGCGGTGTGCGGCATTTTGCTGGCAAGGCAGGTACTTTTGCGCTTGCGCAAATTTTAAATTCAGGTTGTCGTACCTTTGAGGCTGCGGCAGCCTTTTGTTTTAGTATCCGAAAAGTAACTAGGTGGCGAAAAAGTGCGTACTTTACTTAGAGAATGTTTTCATGCTAAGATAAGTAAAAATTATTCTTTGTGAAGATAATGTTAAAATTGCCACTTTGGTCTATGCAACAAGGCGAGGTATGGTATAATAAACAAGCATGAAAAGAGTTTTAGGAGGTTATGAAGATTTTAGAATTTAAGCCTGTAACATTGGCCCAGAAGCCTTTGTTTGAAAGTTATATATCTAAAGCGCATCAGCGCGGCAGCGAGTGTGCGTTTTCTAATTTATTTGTGTGGCGTGACTGTTACCATATTTATTGGTGTGTAGCACATGATTTTCTGCTGATTAAAGTTAAACGCAACGATGTAGATTTTTATATTCAACCGTTTGGCGGGCGTGATGAAGATTTGCCCCTGCTTTTGGCTGAACTTAAAGAAGAGCATGGCGGCAAGCCTTTTGAGATGCATGGCATTTATGATTTTACGAAAGAACGTCTGGAAAG
>CAVKDE010000194.1:0-3704 GCA_963654835.1 Duodenibacillus sp.
CCACTGTACCGCTATAACCATAAGGCACAGCATAAACATAAGGCGTGCCAAATTTTTCTTGCAGCAGTTTGGCAGCAGCCAGGCCTTCGTTACCCAATACGATGTTCACCTGCGCTTTGCCCATCTCCTGCACTTCTTCTACCGTAGTATCGCAACACAGGCAGGCATTGCACTCCAAGCCAAGAGCTTCTTTGAGCAGGCTCTTCACCTCAATAATATCGCTCGCCATGCGATAACGCCATGCAGAAGCACCAATGATGTTATACACGCCTTGCTGCGGTTTTACATCCTTCTTCGGCAGATTTTTTACGAGTAATTTATAAGTTTCTACTAAACCGATGCTGTAATCACCGCGGAAACCGCCTTGTTCAAAAGCAATCAGCTTCGCTTTAACCTCATTTTGCATATAACGGCACACGCCTTTAATATCCGTGCCGATAACCGCAGTCACAGAAGAGGAAACAACAAAAATTACCTTCGGCGCATAGCTTTTATCCAGCTCAACAATGGCATCTTCTAGGCGGGTTACGTCGCCCATAACCACATCATCCTCGCTCATGTGCGTGGTAAACAGGCGGTTTTGAAAGCGCAAACCCAAACCACCGTATAAACCCATGCTGTAGTGCGTTGTGCCTGCCGGGCCATATTCCAGCACAATAGCACCTTGAACCGCCAGCAGGCTCCAGATAATACCCATTCTATCGGACGGAGTCGGTAAAAATCTTACTAAGCTCATAAACCTGCCTCCTCTCTAAATTTCTTCGCATCGCTTACAGCTTGCAGCACAGCTTTTAACATAAACGTGTTGCACTCAAAGCCCAGCATCTTGCCCGCAGGGTCACTGTGCAAGAGAGCAATACCTTTGCGGCGCAATCTGTCGCCAAATTCGTGACCCATATAGAACCACGGATGCAGCACATCATAAACATATTGTAACGGAGCAATATTCGCTGCCTTGCAGATATAGGGATCGCAAACAGCTAAAATGCTCTTAATATCGTCAAAATTATCCTCGCGCAGATGGTTGCTCTGAATCAGCTGCGGCACAAGACCTAAGCTGCACAGATAGCTGTTGAGTTCAAAGCAGTCATACTGCGTATTGCCATAAATATAAGGCACACCGTTCACTTCCGGTTTCACCTGTGCTTCCAAAGCCTTGCATTCGTCAAATTTTTGCTGTAACTCACTAGGAAGTTCTAAATGCAGATAGCCGAAGAGCTTTTGGTAAGCTTCCATAATTTTTTCCGGTGCGGCAAAGCGGTTAAAATATACATAAGGAATGTTGTATTTAGCTTCCATCGCCTGCGCCAGAGGCAGCGCAATGTCATGCACTACGATATTCACTTTTGCTGCGGGAGCACGGCGGATTTCTTCCACAGTGCAGCCACTAGGCAGCTGCACGCCCAGCTTTACGCCAGCAGTTTCAAGATAACCATGCAGCTCGGTATCCGCAAAATTGCCCATACGCTGGCCTAATACGTTCACGCTGCCATCGCACTCCTGCGGCTGCATAATTGCCGCACAGGCAGTAATTGCGCGTTCCAGTCCGGGGAAGTGATCTTCGCATTTAAAATGTTCCGTATGCACAGCCATAACAGGAATGTTATACTGCTTAGTTAATTCCGCAGCAATAGCATCGTAATCATCGCCGATAACTTCAATAACGCAGGTAGTTACAAGCATTACGCACTTAGGCTGGTATTCAGCAACAATATCCTTAAACGCTTTATGCATACTTTCCGTGCTGCCAAAGGTTACATCATGGCTGTCTAAAACAACAGAAACGCAGCGACCGCCTACGCCGCCATAACGCTCGTTCATCGTTAAGCCTTTAGTGTAATAGCTGCACTCATCTGTACCCACGATAACCAAAAGGCAATCGTTAATTCCACCGGCAACCATCGCCGCGCCCATCAGCGGGCAGTGCGTACCAGGGAAGAGTGCTGTCGTCAGCTGCGGTACATCTTTAATCGTTTCCACTTTGCTCAAATGGTTCAGGCGGCCTAAGATTTCGTTGCCGTCCATGCCTTTCGCCTGTGGCGGCATACCCATCTTCTCTGCCATCTTGCGCATTTCGTCTTTTTTATCACCGCTCATTGCCTTCATCATGGACATCATTTTATCCATGCTAGGCATAGCCACTTTTTCGCCAGCCTTCTGCTTAGCCTTGATAGCGTCAATGGCACTTTTGGGCATACCCATTTTTTCGGCCATCTTCCACATTGCGTCCTCTTTTAAGCCCATGTCAGCCTCCTATTCCTCTTCGTCCTCGCTCAGTTCCAGCACGCGCTCTGCCAGCTCGTTATAAACTTTAACCATCGGGGAATCCTTAACAAATTCGCTAACTGTACCGCCAAGGTTTTCTGCCGTCTGGATATCGCCGCTACGCGGAACGTACAGCACAACTTCCGTACCGATTTCTTCCGCAGCTTTAGCTACTAATTCCTGCTCGTTTTCAATATTTTTTGCATTGAGGATAATACCCTTCAAGCGTGCGTAACCACGGCGGCCAAAGTTTTTAATAGCCTGCGCGATATTGTTCGCTGCATAAAGTGCCATCATCTCACCGGAAGAAACAATGAACACCTCACGTGCGTAACCGCCGCGGATAGGCATCGCAAAACCGCCGCAGACAACGTCGCCCAAAACGTCGTAAATAACAATATCAGGTTTATAAGTTTCAAAAGCTTCCAGCTCTGCCAGTTTTTCAAAGGCAGAGATAATACCGCGGCCTGCGCAGCCAATGCCCGGAGTAGGTCCGCCAGCTTCTACACACAGCACGCCGCCAAAGCCTTCAAAAACAATATCTTCCAGCTTTAAGGCTTCGCCTTTTTCCTTTAACTGCTCCAGCACAGTCGGAATGCGCTTGCCTTCCATAAGATTTTTCGTGCTATCGCTTTTCGGATCGCAGCCCACCTGCATAACTTTGTAGCCTTTTAAAGCCAATGCTGCTGATAAATTGGAAGTAGTGGTGGATTTGCCAATACCACCCTTACCGTAAATTGCAATTTTTCTCATGATTTTTCTCCTTTATCTTTACTGCTTATTATATAAATCAAAATAACGTCCGTGCTTAGCCAAAAGTTCGTCATGCGTGCCACATTCCACCGCTCTGCCTTCATCCAGCACCACAATTTTATCCGCATGGCGGATGGTAGACAGGCGATGCGCGATAATCAGCGTTGTGCGTCCTACCGCCAGGTTATCCAGTTCCTTTTGAATCTGCTGCTCCGTAATGTTGTCCAGCGCACTCGTTGCTTCGTCCAGCACCACAACTGGCGGATTTTTGAGGAACACTCGTGCAATCGCCAAACGCTGCTTCTGCCCGCCGCTCAGCTTCACGCCACGCTCGCCCACTTCGGTGTCATAACCAGCAGGCAGCTTTTGAATAAACTCATCTGCCGCCGCAGCCTTCGCCGCAGCCTGCACCTCATCTGCTGTCGCCTCCGGCTTAGCGTAAGCAATGTTATAGTGCACGCTGTCGCCAAAGAGGAACACATCTTGCTGCACAAGGCCAATCTGCCGCCGCAAACTTTCCTGCGTAACCTCACGGATATCACGCCCGTCCAACAAAATTCTGCCGCTCTGCGGCTCGTAAAAGCGCAATAACAGGCTCGCAATCGTTGTCTTGCCTGCGCCAGTTGCACCTACAAAGGCTACAGTTTCACCAGGTGCGACGCTCAAAGTAAGGTTACGGATAACAG
>CAVKDE010000195.1:0-3688 GCA_963654835.1 Duodenibacillus sp.
CCGTAGTAGTTGCCGTTACCGGCACCAAAACCCCGCGTGAGGGTGTAGACTTTTTCCCTTTGACTGTTGATTTTGAAGAAAAAATGTACGCCGTAGGTAAAATTCCTGGCGGTTTTATTAAACGTGAAGGCCGTCCTTCTGAGCAGGCTATTTTAACCAGCCGCCTGATTGACCGCCCCATTCGTCCGATGTTCCCGGAAGGCTATCATAACGATGTACAAATCGTTGCTACCGCTGTTTCCGTTGATCCTGACAATGCTCCGGATATGCCCGCTATGATTGGTGCATCCTGCGCACTGTCTATTTCTGATATTCCGTTTGAAGGCCCTATCGCTGGTGTGCGTGTAGGCCTGATTGATGGCGAATTTATCATCAATCCGACTGTTGAGCAAGCTAAAATCAGCCAATTGAATCTGGCTGTTGCTGGTACTAAAGACGCTATCTTAATGGTAGAAGCTGGTGCTAATGAAGTTTCTGAAGAAACTATGCTGGATGCTATCTGGTTCGGCCATGGTGTAATCAAACAATTGGTAGAATTCCAAGAGAAAATCGTTGCTGAAATCGGCAAAGAAAAAATGGAAGTACCGTTCTACGCTCCGCCTGAAGAAATGGTAGCTGAAATTGAAGCATATGGCGCACAAAAACTCAAAGATGCGCTGATGGATGCTAACAAACTGGAGCGCGAAGAAAACGTTGCGAAAGTTAAAGCTGAAATCGCTGAAGTATTTCTTGAAAAATATCCTGATAATGCAAAAGACGTTGCCTATATCACCCAAAAACTGGTGAAGAAAATTGTTCGCCGCACTATCTCCGTTGATAAAATCCGTCCTGACGGCCGTCAATTAGACGAAGTTCGTCCGGTTAGCTGCGAAGTTGGTCTTTTGGCTCGTCCGCATGGCAGCTCCCTGTTTACCCGTGGTCAAACCCAGATTTTGAACGTGCTGGCTCTTGCTCCGCTGCGTGAAGCACAAGTTCTTGATGGCCTTGGCGCAGAAGAAACCAAACGTTATATCCATCACTATAACTTCCCGCCGTATTCCGTTGGCGAAACCAAACCGCTGCGCAGCCCTGGCCGTCGTGAAATTGGTCACGGTGCTTTGGCTGAACGTGCTTTGCGTCCGGTTATTCCTTCTGAGGATGAATTCCCGTATGCAATCCGTCTGGTATCCGAAGTTTTGGAATCCAATGGTTCTTCTTCTATGGGTTCTGTTTGCGCAAGCACCCTGTCTTTGATGGATGCCGGCGTGCCTATTAAAGCACCTGTTGCAGGCGTTGCTATGGGCCTTGTAAAAGATGGCGATTATTTCACCATTTTGACTGATATCCAAGGTTTGGAAGATGCTCTTGGCGATATGGATTTCAAAGTTGCTGGTACTGCAAAAGGTATCACCGCTATCCAGATGGATATCAAGATTGACGGTATCAACAAAGATATCTTCACTCAGGCTTTGGCACAAGCTAAACGTGGCCGTGAATTCATCATGGGCAAAATGATGGAATGCATCAGCGAACCGCGTAAAGAGCTCTCCAAATATGCACCTAAGATTACTACTATCCATGTAGATCCTGATAAGATTGCTAAGGTTATCGGGCCTGGCGGTAAAACTATTAAGAAAATCGTGGATGAAACCGGTGCTAAGATTGATATCGATGATAGCGGCCGCGTATTTATCGCTGCTGTAAACACCGAATGTGCTAACAAAGCTATCGATATGATCAATGGCATTACCGCTGAAGCTGAACCGGGCAAGATTTACACTGGTAAAGTTACCCGCCTGATGAATTTTGGCGCATTTGTTGAGATTCTGCCGGGCAAAGAAGGCTTGGTACATATTTCTCAACTTTCTACTGAACATGTAGATAAGGTTGAGGATGTTGTGAGTGTTGGTGATGAGATTGTTGTTAAGGTTACGGAAATTGACAACAAGGGTCGCATTAACCTGTCTCGCAAGGCTGTGCTGATGAAAGGCATGCAAAAATAATTTTTCGTAAAATTTAAGGGGCTGTTGCGTTAGTAACAGCCCCTTTTTGCAAAATGAGGAGTGTATTTATTAATGAAAGTTCGTGGTTTTGAAAAGGTAAAAAAATATCTGGATGTGGAGTTTCCGATGCCGGAGCGTAAGACGCAGTTTAGTGCCGGGTATGATATCAGCGCGGCGGAGGAGGTTGTGCTGGAGCCAGGTAAGCTGGTTTTGGTGCCGACGGGTGTGAAAGCTTATATGCAGCAGGGTGAGTTTTTAGGCCTGCATATCCGTAGCAGTATGGCAGTGAAGAAGCACCTGATGCTGGTGAATAATGTGGGTATTATTGATGCGGATTATTATAATAATGCGGATAATGAAGGACACATTATGGTAGCGCTGATGAACCTTGGCAGCGAGGCGGTGACGATTCCGCAAGGCGAGCGTATTGCCCAGGGAATATTTTATAACTACCTGACGGTGGATGATGATGATAAGGTGAAGAAGGCTGTAAGAGCTGGTGGTTTTGGCAGCACGGGGAAGAAGTAAGTTCAGAAGCTGTGCCTTGCTTTGCTTGTTGTCTAATGATAAAATAAATAACAGATAGGCATATAAGTGTTTATTATCGGATAAGGAGGGATTGGTTATGGGTAGATTTTTGAATCCTGATAACAGTGCCTTTCAGGTTGCTTTGAATTCAGAGATTTATATTGATAAAACACAGCTACTGGAATACACAAATAAAGTGTTGTGCAGCAATCAGGCTATGATTTGCAATAGTCGTCCGCGGCGTTTTGGCAAATCTATTACCGCCAATATGCTTGTAGCCTATTATAGTAAGGGCTGTAATTCAGAGGCGATGTTTGCTGATTTAAAAATTGCTCAGAGCGATTCATTTAAGCAGCATTTGAATCAGTATGATGTTATTTATATTGATGTGCAATGGTGTATGCTTGATGCCGGTTCAGCTGAAGCTACTGTTAAATATATCAATGAGTATATAATTGCAGAATTACAGGCTGCTCATAAAGATATTCCTTTGAATGATATTCATAATGCTTATAATGCGTTGATGCGGATAAATCTTGCAACGGGAAAAAGATTTGTTGTTATTATTGACGAATGGGATGTACTGATTCGTGATGAGGCAACCAACAAAGCTGTACAGGATGAATATATAAGCTTTTTACGTGGTATGTTTAAAGGTACTGATCCCACTAAGTTTTTGGCTTTGGCTTATCTGACAGGTATTTTGCCTATAAAGAAATATAAGACGCAATCAGCTTTAAATAATTTTGATGAATTTACGATGCTTGATCCTAGTGTATTAGCTCCATATTTTGGCTTTACTGAGGAAGAAGTGCTAAATTTATGTGTAAAGTATGATAAAGATTTTACAGAAGTAAAGCGTTGGTATGATGGCTATCAGCTGGGTAATTATCATGTATATAATCCACGTGCAGTTGTAAGTGTTATGCTGCGGGGAAGTTTTAAAAGTTATTGGTCGCAGACTGGTACTTATGAATCCATTCTGCCATTAATCAATATGGATTTTGATGGCTTAAGGACTGCGATTATTGATATGCTGGCTGGTGCTTCTGTGGATGTTATTCCATATTTTTTCCAAAACGATATGGTAAGTTTTAAAGATAAAGATGATGTTTTGACTTTGCTCATCCATCTTGGTTATCTTGCTTATGACGCTGTAAGGAAGCAGGCTTTTATAC
>CAVKDE010000196.1:0-3668 GCA_963654835.1 Duodenibacillus sp.
AAGAGCAGCAATTTCCTTAGAGCGCAGCATATCTGATAAGCCATCGCTGCAAAGCAAAATCCTGTCGCCTTTTTGCAAGCGGAAGTGGAAGAAATCAGCCTCCACCGTTTCTTCCACGCCCAAGGCCTGCAAAAGAATATGGCGCTGCGGATGCACGAAAGCTTCTTCTTCCGTAATTTTGCCCTGCTCCTGTAAATCGGCCACAAAAGTGTGATCGTGCGTCAGCTGCTCCAGGCAGCCTGCGCGATACAGGTATAATCTGCTGTCACCCACATGGCAGCAATAACCTACGCCATCACCAGGCAGATAAAGTGCCGTCATCGTCGTCCCCATGCCTGTATAGCTTTCATTGCTCACAGCCATTTTATAAACGTGCGTATTCGCTTTGGCAAAAGCTTCCAGCATAATGCTGCGGATATTCTGCTCGCCCTGCTCATGCCGCAGGCTGTAAGTAGCAGCCTCAAACGCTTTAATTGTTGAACGGCTGGCAATTTCGCCCGCTGCATAACCACCCATACCATCTGCTACAGCAAAAAGGTAAGGTTCACGCACTAAAAGTGCGTCCTCGTTATTTTCTCTCACCAAACCCACATGGGTTCTGCTGATTACCTGCATCATTTTTGCTCCTGTTCTTTAGCAAATTTCGCCCGCAGCTGACCGCAGGCAGCATCAATATCTTTGCCCATTTCCTTACGCACCGTGGCATTAATCCTGTTCTTTTGCAGGATATGCAAGAAACGTTCCACCGCATTTTTAGAAGGACGTTCAAAGCCCTGCTCCGGTACAGGATTAGCCGGTATCAGATTCACAGCAGCCTGCTTAAAGCGCAGGTAATTGCTCAAAAGCTCTGCGTCCTGCGCGCTGTCATTTTTATTTTTCAGCAAGATATATTCATAGGTAATCTGCCTGCCGCTGGTTTTGCTATAACTTTCCGCAGCAGTCAAAACATCCACGAAAGGAAAACCTTTATTAACAGGCATCAGCTCTGTGCGTAGCTCATTTTTTACCGCGTGCAGGGAAATAGCCAGGTTGATAGGCTTAGCCTGCTCTTCCAAACGCTTGATACCAGGAATAATACCACAGGTAGAAATCGTCATATTGCGGTAGCTCATATTTGAAGTATCCTCGCGGTGCAGAAAATCCAGTGCGCCTAAAACGCTGTCAAAATTCAGCATCGGTTCACCGCTGCCCATAACTACAACGCGGCTCACCAGCGCATTTTTTTCTCTCAATCTCTCGTTAAAAAGATAAACCTGCGCTGCAATCTCCGCTGCCGTCAGGTTACGCACAGCACCTTTCAAGCCGCTGGCGCAAAAAGCGCAGTGCATATCGCAGCCCACCTGGCTGGATACGCACACGCTGTAACCATAATCATGGTGCATCAAAACCGTTTCCACGGAATTACCGTCAGGCAGGCCTAAAAGCAGCTTACTCGTCATGCCATCGCTAGAATTTTGCTCACGCAAAATTTCTATCTGCCTAGGCAGGATAGTAAAGTTTTCTTCCAGCAGTGCAATATCTGCCTTACTCAGATTATGCATCGCCTTAAAATCAAAGACAGATTTTTGATACAGCCAGCCGAAAACCTGCTTGGCGCGGAA
Source organism: Duodenibacillus sp. (assembly GCA_963654835.1). Lineage (GTDB taxonomy): Bacteria > Bacillota > Negativicutes > Acidaminococcales > Acidaminococcaceae > Phascolarctobacterium_A. Next base: position 1,602 of record CAVKDE010000196.1, read on the forward strand.
CTTTTTCAAGCCTTTAGCTACAAAAAGCTCCTGCAATTCTTCTATTGTTAAGCCAAAAATATCTTGCATTATTTTCTCTCCAGCTTACAAATATAAAACCCGTCTACGCCATCATTTTGTGGCAATAGCTGCAGCTCCTCTACGCTCGCACCTGTAAGAGGATGCTTGAGCGCACTTCGCTGCCATTCGGGATGTTTGGCTAAAAATTCTTCCACTAGGTAGTGGTTCTCACTCTGTTCAATCGTGCAGGTGCTATAAACCAGCACACCGCCCTGCTTTACATATTGCGCTGCATTTTCTAAAATTACCAATTGCAGCGGCGGGAAAGTTTTTAAATCTTTGCGCTGCTTACGCCAGCGTGCTTCCGCACGGCGTCGCAAAACGCCCATCCCGGAGCAGGGTGCATCAACAAGCACACGGTCAAACTGCTCTCTCCATTCTGTGCGCAGTACAGTCGCATCGCTCAGCATAGGCTTAATGCAGCTGATATCAAGACGCTTGGCGTTCTCTGCAATCAGCTCCAGCTTATGCTCATGGATATCGCAGGCAATAATTTTACCCTTATCAGCCATCAGCTGCGCCAGATGTGTTGTTTTACCGCCAGGCGCGCTGCATAAATCCAGCACTTTCATACCTGCTTGTGGTGCTAAAATAGGTGCTACAAGCATAGAACTTTCATCCTGAATATAAAAATGCTTAGGCAAAGCGGCCATAAGTGTGTTCAGCGAAGTCAGCTTATCTGCGACAATCCCATCTGCGCTCCAGCTAGAAGCGTGCACTTCGCAGCCAGCTTCCGTTAAATCTTTTAGCAATTGCTCCCTCGTTGTCACCAGTGTGTTCACGCGCAAACATACAGGAGCAGCAGTGTTATCAAAAGCCAATAAACGCTCACAGCCTTCGCGTCCCCAAGGACCCAGCCAGCGTTTTACCAGCCAGCGCGGATGATAATATTTTATCGCCAGATAGCCTGCATCATCTTTTTGTTCATCAGGCAATACAAAACCGCCAGCTGCCTGCTTACGCAAAAGCCCACGCAATACGCCGTTGACAAATTTGGCACTGCCCTCATGGCTCACAGCACGCGCCAGTTTGACCGCTTCGTTGCACGCTGCTGCCGCAGGAATGCGCTCCATATAAAGCAGCTGATACGCACTGATACGCAAAATGCTCAAGATATCGCCTGCCACCTTGGCGAGCGGACGGCTTACACACTGCTCCAGATACCAATCGAGCGTGCCGCACGCTTTTACTGTGCCGTAAACAAGCTCCGTCGCCAAACGCCTGTCTAAATCGCTCAACTTGCTGCCACGCAGATACTGGTTCAGCGCAATATTCGTATAAGCACCATCTTCCAACACCATACGCACCAAAAGTGCTGCTACACCACGAGCAGTATTGGGATAATTAGTTTTTCTCTCCATTATTATCCTTTCTCTGTTCCTCATCATCTTCCATAAAGGCTAAAATTGCCTGTTCCAGCTTGTTAATATCCACACGCGTATTAAAACACGGGCCAAAAGGTCGCTCATTGAGCACGCCTAAAACAGGCAGTGGGAATACGTCCTGAATGCCGCTGGTCAAATCACGCTCACACGCTACAGCCACAATCGCCTTCGGTCGCGCCTGCTTAACCATCTGGCGTGCCAGCGTACCACCTGTCGCCACAGCAAAATGGCAGCCATATTTATGCGCCATCCCCAGCATTGCACCCACGCTGCAGCGTCCGCACTGCTTGCAGTTTTCTACATTACGCGTAATTTTATGCACGCAGGTATCCAGCTGGATACAATGCGGCGTTAAAATCATAATGCGGTTGGCAGGCACTTTCACCTTATGCTGTAATACTAAGTTATTGCTTACCTCGATAAAAGACTGCTCAATTTTTTCGTGAGGGATGTTAAATAAACGCCCCAAGCCAACAGCAAAGGGAAAAAGAATGTTAATTGCCTTCCACGCCCAAAAATAGAGCAGCTTCATAATGGGTACGCCTAAAAGTGCCATCACAATGCCCAGTACGCCGCTGAGCATGGCCAGCACAATCGCTACGCCCACTGCACCAAAAATAAT
>CAVKDE010000197.1:0-3665 GCA_963654835.1 Duodenibacillus sp.
CTAATGTTAGAAGTAGGGCAAGTTTTAGGCTTGCGTATACGGTTTAACAATAGTGGGGATATATCGTCTAAAAAGCATCCGTATCTAATAGTTGATGTAGATAATGTTATGAACACGGTAGAAGTGTTGCAGATGGATTCTTTGGCTGGCAAGGAATATAAAGCTGCATTCCGTTCTAACAAAGTAATTTACAGTGATAATCCTTATGAGCCTGTTGTTGATAAGGACAGTTATGTACAGCTAGATAACAAATTTACATTAGAACTGTATGACGGATTAGTCAAATATCGCCGACAAACTGATAAGCTAAGTAGTAGCAAGCTTAATGATGTTATTCAAGCTTATCGAAACTATCACTCTAACCATCATTTGGACGAAAACAAAATTGTCTTCATGGAGCAAGAGGAAATAGAAGAACTGAATAGCTAAATCATTGAACCGACTATCTTTATTGGTAGCCGGTTTTTTCTTTGCACTAAATTAAGTCAATAGCTTTTTTTAGCTCATGCAAAGACTTGTGAGTATACGTTGCTTTTGTTACGCCAGGACTAGCGTGTCCGAGTATACGCTTTACGGCTGTGTCATTCGCTCCTGCGTCGTCTAATAAGGTAGCGCAGGTGTGGCGACACTCATGCGGCGTGTGGTGGCATGATGTGGCTTTCATGACCTTGTCAAAGAAGTTGCGGAAACGATGGTATGATAGCGGATTTCCTTTGCCGTCGACGATTAAAGTCTTTCCTTTTTCCTGCATCCAAAATTGGAAGTAGGGTAAGGTTTTACGGCTTATGGGGACAGGTCTGTTTCTTCCTGCTTCTGTTTTGCTTTCACGGACGATAAAGTACCGCTGCTTAATCTTTACATCACACTTCTTGACTGCCAACATCTCGGACGGACGTACGCCGCTGTACACCATCATAACTACTACTTTTGCCCAGCGTGCAAGAGGTTCGGAGCTTTCAGCAAGCTTCTTTACACGGTTAAGCTGGCGTGTGTTAAATGGTGTCTTAGGGTATATGATTTTCTTTTTGTCTATGTCGATGTATTTTGATATATCTGCGCTGGCAGGAAGCATCTCATACTTTACAGCGTAGGTGTAGAGGTTATGTAGTAGCTGACGGCATTTCTTTTGACTGGCATAACCAATCTTATTGCGGCTCATAGTACGGATAACGCCTTGTAGGTCGCTTATCTTTAAGGAGCAAAATTTACGCTCATAGAGGGCGGAGCAGTGCTTATATGCTGCTTCGTAGTTGCTGGATGTACTCTTTGCTATTTTAGGATAATGTTCTGCTGACCATAGCTTAAATATCTCACTAAACGTAATTTCAGAAGGGTTAAATAAAGATGGATTCTTGTTATATGCTATTAAATGAGCGAGGGCATCCTCGTATGTAGTAAAATAGCCTATTGGTTTTTGCTTTCCTTGTATGTATTTCTTACATACATAAGGTTTACGGCGATGTTCACCGTAATAAGATATTGAGCCAAAGCCGTTAGGTAATTTTAAATGTTTCATAGTTTAAATCACTCCTTTACTTTTTTAAGTATAGGAGTTTTTTTATTTGTAAATCAATGACACAAAACAGACATGAGAGGTGTTACATGATTGAATCAACATTACAAACTGTAATTAACATTTTGGCTGGTATGGTAATTTCCTACCTGTTTGCAATGTATCGTCAGAAGAAAAAAGAGAATGATGCGCTAAAAGCAGGCTTGCAAGCTCTTTTGCGTGACAGGATTATTCAAGCCTATAACCATTACGTGGATGATAAAGGCTGGATTCCAATTTACGCGATGGAGAGCATTAACACTTGCTACAAGAGTTATGAAGCTCTTGGAGAAAACGGTGTTATCGACGGTCTAATGGAAAAGCTGAAGGAATTGCCAAATTATGAGCCACATTATAAATGTAAGGAGTGTGAATGTCATGAAAAAGTTTCTGACTATGTTTCTAAACATGATGAAAAAGAACGACAATGCTTATAGCGTTGGGCGTTTAGGCGCAGTGGTAAGCCTGTTCCTTTGGTGGATTGTAAGCCTTTATCTGGCGTACCTGTGCAAAACATGGGATAACTACGATACTTTCACGTGGGGCGTTATGGGTATTAACTTCGTTCAGCTCTGTAATAAGACGGTGGAAGTCGTAGGAATGTTTAAAACCAGTAAAGAATTACCGTGAAAATCGCGAGTATTTTCACTTGACTAAATTTTAGCTAAAACCTTGAAACGTAGATGTGGCAAGAGTTTTGGAATGTAATAATAACATTTTAAAAAGTCAAGTGAACGTATTTCGCGAGAACGTTACGAGAAAAATAATATAAAAATGCTTAGAAATGCAATTAACAACTAAAATTTGCGCTTTTTTCGCAGTTTTTGAGTGTTAATTGCATTTTTTACGTTAGAAAGGAGAAATTATGGCTTGGAATGAGAATTTAGCGAAAGAAATTGCGAAAGGCATCCTTGAAACAGGCATTGAGGGAAATTATGACAGCGTGGCAAAGTCTACGGCGTATGATTATCCGTCAATCGGCGCGTCACAATGGGAAGGACGTAGAGCTGATGATTTATTGGCAATGATTCCTGGTGGCGGTGAATTTGCTCATCGTACTTATATCGACATTAAAGCAAGCGGCGAACTCCCTATGCTGGAAGAATTGCTGCGTAGCGACGCAGGCAAGGCGGCTCAACAGGAATTACTTGCTCATGATTGCCTTGCTTATGTTGAAGCCTTGCAGCAAGTACCGACGTTAGACGACACTCGTTGCTTAATCTACGCCGGTATGTGGTGTCCTACATCAACGTGGGTAGTTAAACACTTCTTGACTAACCGTTACACTCATTGGAATCTGCGCAGTCTTGAATCCTTAAAGAACTTGTTTAAAGGCTATTACTGGATTGCCGCTGATGTGGGTGAAATTAACCGCGCTGGCTATGCTAACCGCGCTGAAACTACATATCAGTATGTAGCCGGTATCGACCTTACTACACCATACGGCATTCCTGCATACGGTTATGCTGGCAATGGCAGATAATTAAGCGTCCGCAGGCAAAAATAATTACTACGGCTAAGGACGGACGCTGAATATAAATCTAAGCAAGGAGGTAAAGATATGCGTGTTACTGCATCCTAAAAGAAAGGTGGTGAAGCTGTATGATTAAAAGCGATATGAATTACAATCTGTTATACACCTACGGCGATACGCTGGCGATACAGTATGACCTTGGCGAATTTGCTTTAGAAGACGGCGATAGCGCACTTTTAAGCATTAAGCGGCAAGGGCAAATTGTCCTGCAAGCAACGATCGCAACGCCCGGTGAATCTCTCTTGCAATTTGTTATCTCTGCTGATGATATGGCTAAACTACCGGTAGGACGATACACCTATGATATGTGCATTAAATTTGCTGATGGCAGGGTGTATACGACTGATTACGTCCGCGAATTTAGAATAGTGGAGGTGGCTCATGAGTAATGATGTTAAACTGCCTTTTCCTATTCATGCTGATGTTCAAGACATTAAAGGTCCGCAAGGCGAAAAGGGCGATAAAGGTGACCCCGGTGAAAAAGGTGCTGACGGACTAAACGGAAAAGACGGTAAAGATGGCAGGGACGGACGCGATGGAAAAGACGGCGAAAGCTGTAATTGCTCCGTCACGTTCGCC
>CAVKDE010000198.1:0-3665 GCA_963654835.1 Duodenibacillus sp.
TTCGGCAGCAGCACAGGCGAAAGTTGTACGTGTAGGCTGGTATCAGGATGTTTATAATACTTTAGGCGAGCAAGGCGAACGCAGAGGATATGTTTACGAATATCAGCAGGCTGTTGCTGCTTATACCGGTTGGAAATTTGAATATGTCAGCGGTGGCTGGGCAGATTTAATGACAATGCTGCAAAAGGGCGAAATTGATTTAATGGCCAGCGTTTCTTATACAGATGACCGTGCGAAAGAAATGCTCTATTCTGAACTGCCGATGGGACAGGAAAAATATTTGCTTTATGCAGATTTAGCGCATACAGATATTTCTGCTTCTAATCTGGAAACACTTAATGGTAAGCGTATCGGCTTAATTGAAGGCAGCATACAGGCTCAGCAGCTTTATAAATGGGAAGAAGAACATAATCTGCATGTGCAGCATGTATTTGTAGAAGGTTTTGACGATGCTAAAAAGAGATTAGAAGCGCGTGAGATTGATTGCGTCAGTTCCATAGAAACTCCGGAATGGGTGGAAGCCGGTATGTCAGCGATTGCTATTACGGGTAATTCCGGTATTTATTTTGGCATTAATAAAAATCGTCCTGATTTGAAGGAAGATATTGATAATGCGATGCGTAAAATGGAATATGATAAACCATTTTATTCTACAGAATTGTACAAACGTTATCTTTCTGCTGCTTCTGTTGCTGTACTTTCACGTGAAGAAAAAGATTGGTTGGTGCAGCATGGTAAAATCCGCATTGGCTGGCTGAACCATGATTTAGGTATCAGTGATAGCGGAGTGATTAATGGCAAGCCTGTTGGTGTAATTAATGATTACATCAGATTTGCTACAGATTGCTTTGGCAAAGATGCCTTACAGTTTGAGCTGGTGGAATTTTCTTCTCAGGTAGAGCTGATGCAGGCACTTAAAGATAAAAAGATAGATATGATTTTCCATTTCAGCCAAAATCCTTACGTGGCGGAGCAAAATGATTTTATTTTGTCCAATACAGTTTTTGGAGTACCTATGGCAGTAGTTACGCCAAAAAAATATTTTGATGAAAACGCTGAAAATACGGTTGCGGTTGAAACAGGAAATCTTCTTGTACGTTGGTATGTTTCTTATAATTATCCACGCTGGAAGATTGTTGACTGTAATTCTTTTGCTGCTGCAGAAGAGCTTGTGCGTAGCGGTAAGGCAGATTGCTTTGTTGCAGAATCCGGGCAGCTGAAAAAGTATATTGAGGATACCAGCCTGCACTGTGTTTTCCTTACGCAGGCAAGTAATACATCTTTTGCTGTTAATCAGGGGAATATGCATCTGCTATCTATCTTGAATAAAAGCCTGGTTATGATACCGCCGACAATGCTCACCGGTGCTTTATCTATGTATGAAGATAATATGCAAAAAGTTACAGTGATGGATTTCGTCAAAGATAATCTTTTGGCTGTGGCGCTGGCATTTACCTGTGCGTTTTTGCTGATTTTGGGCGTAATCCTCAGTCTGCTGCGTAAATCTAAAATTGCAGAGGCTAAGGCCAAAGAAGCTGCACGTCATTCGTTGGAGCTGAACCGGAAATTACAGGAAAGCCATGAAAATTTGCAGGCAGCGTTGCAGCAAGCGGAAAGTGCCAACGCTGCCAAAACAACCTTCCTGTTTAATATGTCGCATGATATCCGCACACCGATGAATGTTATCTTAGGCTATGCGCAGCTCATGAAGCAGGAATTGAAAGACCCCAAGCTTTTAGATTATCAGGAAAAGATGGAGCAGTCAGGAAATCTGCTTTTATCTATTATTAATAATCTTCTGGACATGGCACGCATTGAAAGCGGTGCGATGGAGGTTGATGAAAATTATAGCTGCGCAGGTGATATTTTAGGTGAGCTGTGCAGTGTATTTGAGGTGGATGCGAAGAAAAAAGGTATTACGCTGATACACGAAGTAACGGTGGAGCACGAACATATCATCTGCGATGTTATCAAAGTGCAGGAGATCTTCAGTAACCTGCTCAGCAATGCGATAAAATATACACCTGCGGGAGGAACGATAACCTTGCGCACGCAGGAGCTGCCTGCGGATAAAGAAGGGTATGTGTGCATAAAATCTGATGTTATTGATACCGGTATCGGCATGAGCAAGGAATATATGCCTAAAATATTTGATTCCTTTTCGCGTGAACGCAATACGACCATGGGCAAGGTTGCAGGCACAGGCCTGGGCATGTCTATCGTGAAAAACCTGGTAGAGATGTTAGGCGGTACCATTGAAGTGCAAAGCGAATTGGGCAAAGGCAGCACTTTTTCTGTCACGTTGCAGCACAGAATTGCTGACGAAGCATATTATATGCAGCAAGCGGATATGACGAAGAAAGCTGCCTGCAAAGAAATTATCAAAGGCAAGCATATACTGCTGGCGGAGGATAATGATTTAAATGCGGAAATTGCTATGGTTATCTTAGGCCGCATGGAGCTTGTGGTGGAACGTGTTGCAGATGGCGTACAATGCGTGAGCAAGATGGAAACCATGCCGGCAGGCAGCTATGACTTAATCCTCATGGATATCCAGATGCCTAACATGGATGGCTATAAGGCGACGCAGGTTATCAGGGCATTTAAAGATCAGCAGAAAGCCAATATTCCTATCGTTGCTATGACCGCTAATGCTTTTGAGGAAGATAAGCAGAACGCCTTTAAAGCAGGTATGAACGGACACATTGCCAAACCCATAGATGTGGAGAAGGTAGAACAAATTTTAGCTGCTGTTTTGCAGTAAATAGTGGTAAACTAAAAAAGGACGTTACTTCGCTATAAAAGCTGGGTAACGTCCTTTTGGTTTTTATTTTAAATTATCTTTCTACGCGACCGGGATAAGCTTTCAATGCTTCACCCAGAATGTAGATAGCACGCTCTAAATCTTCGCTCTTTAATACATAAGCAAGACGTGCTTCGTTCACGCCCAGGTTGGCATCGCTATAGAAGCCGTTGCCAGGAGCAAACATTACGGTTTCACCATCAATTTCAAAGTTTTCCAGTGTCCAGATAGCAAATTTTTCTGCATCGTCAACAGGCATATTTACCATGATGTAGAAAGCACCTTTCGGATCAGAAGCTTTCACACCGGGCAGTTTTTTGAGAGCTGCTACGATAGTATCGCGGCGTTTTTTGTATTCCTTGTTGACATCTTCCAGATAGCTTACAGGCGTGGTGTAAAGGCCTGCTGCGCCAACCTGCTCTAAAATCGGGCTGCACAGACGGCCTTGGCAGGCTTTCATAATTTCTTTGCCCAAGGCTTTGTTTTTGCTGATGATGCAGCCAATACGTGCACCGCAGGCACTGTAGCGTTTGGAAACGGAATCAATGATAATCAGGTTATCATCCAGTTCAGGCATAGTGCCGAAGCTGCGATATGCACCATCGTAAACAAATTCGCGGTAAACTTCGTCAGCGATGAGTGCCAGATCATGTTTACGCACAATGCGGGAAATCATTTCCTGCTCTGCTTCCGTGTAAACAACACCGGTCGGATTGCCGGGATTGGTTAAGAGGATGGCTTTCGTGCGCGGGGTGATGTGTTTTTCAATTTCTTCTTCGCTCGGCAGATGGTAGCCATCATCAACACTGGTTTGAACAGCATTGATTTTTGCACCAAACTCTTTGCAGAAGGTGGTGTAGTT
>CAVKDE010000199.1:0-3661 GCA_963654835.1 Duodenibacillus sp.
GTACTGGTTTGACCATGAGCGCTCAATCTTTCCTGAACTACCAAACCCTCCTGATCATCGTTCTTGGTCTGGTTGCTTTCGTAGCAGGTACTGCTCTGGGCGTTATCTTCGGTAAACTCATGTGCATGGTAGACGGTGGCGCTACCAACCCGTTGATTGGTTCCGCTGGTGTATCCGCAGTTCCTATGGCTGCTCGTGTATCTCAAAAAGTTGGTCAACAAGCTAACCCGGCTAACTTCTTGCTGATGCATGCTATGGGTCCTAACGTAGCAGGCGTTATCGGTACCGCAGTTGCTGCTGGTACTATGCTGGCTATGATCGGTCCTGTTGGCAAATAATTAGCCTTTCTAGAGCTCACACTTTGTGTGAGCTCTTTTTGTATGCAAAAAGCTTTTCTAGAACCGCCAATTTATAGTATAATTAAAGCACAGGTGAGCTTGCTCGCCTAATATTATAGAGGGAGTCCTGTTAGATGCAAAAATTTAATCTTACATGGCAGTTTTTTAAAGATGTCTGGTATCTTACTAAAAGTTATTGGCAATCAGAAGAAAAGAAAAAAGCCTTTTTCCTATTAACGTGCATTATTGCACTCACCTTAGGTGTTGTTTTTATGCTGGTACAGCTGAACACGTGGAATAACAGCTTTTATAGCGCACTGCAAAATTATGATGCAGATAAAATTTTTAGTGAACTTATCCATTTTTCCTGGCTGGCAGCAATTTATATTATTTTAGCGGTATATTCCTACTACTTGCAGCAGACGTTGATTTTACATTGGCGCAAATGGCTGACAACTAAATTTATAGATATCTGGCTGCAAAATAAAACATATTATAATTTACAGATGTTTGGCAAAGATACAGATAACCCTGACCAACGTATCAGCGAGGATGTGCGCCAATTTGTGGAAATGACGCTGAGCTTTGGCATTGGTATTTTGAAAGCGTTATGCACTTTTATCTCTTTTGTTTTTATCTTATATCAGCTTTCAGGACCGCTTACCTTTAATTTTATGGGCACAACGTGGACGATTAACGGCTATATGCTGTGGGCATCGTTAATCTATTCCGTAATAGGCACTTATCTGACACATCTTGTTGGTCGCAAATTGGTTAAATTGAATTTTATCCAACAGCGTTATGAGGCAGATTTTCGTTTTAGTATGATTCGCCTGCGTGAGAGTGCAGAAAGTGTCGCCTTATACCGTGGTGAGGCGCAGGAAGGCAGCGTTTTTAAAGCACGCTTTAAGTTGCTTTTAGATAATTTCTGGCAGCTGGTAAATAAGCAGAAGCAATTAGTTTTTCTAAATTCCGGTTATTCGCAGATAGCGATAATTTTTCCTTTTGTGGTAGCTATGAACCGTTATCTGGCCAAAGAAGTTTCTCTTGGCGGTTTAATGCAGGTAGCGAGTGCTTTTGGTAGAGTGCAGGATTCGTTATCTTATTTTGTAGATATGTATAGCAGCATTGCGCAGTGGCAGGCAGTTGTGATGCGTCTTACTTATTTTGGCAGGCATATGCATGAAGTGAGCGAGCAGGCAGAGCGTTTCCACGTGGAGCGTTTTGCTACATCGGAGGCAGTAAGTGCTGAAGGTTTAAATGTAAACCTCCCTGATGGTATGCCGCTTTTACAGAAGCTTAATTTTAAACTCATGCCGCAGCATAATGTGCTGATTAAAGGCGTAAGTGGCAGTGGCAAAAGCACGCTTTTGCGCGCACTGGCCGGTATCTGGCCTTTTGTAGAAGGGAAAATTAATCTGCCATCTATGCAGGAGTTAATGTTCATCCCGCAAAAACCATATCTGCCTCTGGGAACGTTGCGTGACGCGCTGCTTTACCCGGGAAATAAAATGCTTAGTGATAGTGAGCTGTTCTACCTGATGGATATCTGCCAGATTGGTTATTTAAAGGAAAAACTTGATTTAACCGCAGATTGGAGCCATGTGCTTTCCGTCGGCGAGCAGCAGCGCTTGGCTTTTGTGCGTGCACATATCCAGGAGCCGAAATGGTTATTTTTAGACGAGGCAACTTCTGCTCTTGATGAAGAAACGGAAGCAGAAATGTATCGCCTATTAGGCGACAGGTTAAGCAATACTACGGTGGTCAGCATTGGTCATCGCAGTACGTTAAATAAATTTCATGAGCTTGTTTTGCGCTTGAATAAAGAAGAAAAAAGTGTAAGATTAGAAAAGCTGTAAGGAGGATTTTTATGCAACTGATGCAAATTGTAGAAAATATTTATGACGTAGGCGTGCAGGATTGGGCTGTGCGTGATTTTCATGGTTATAAAACAGAGCGTGGTGCTACCTATAATGCCTACCTCGTTATGGATGAGCATATTACGCTTATTGATACCGTAAAAGCACCGTTTACGGAGGAGCTTTTGCGTAATATTGCAAGTGTTACACCGCTCGAGAGCATTGAAAATATCATCATCAACCATGTGGAGCCTGATCATTCCGGTGCGATGCCTGCACTGGCAAAGGCTTGCCCAAACGCAAAATTTTACATCACTATGCAGGGCAAGAATGAAGCTATCCAGCATTATGGTGACATTTTTAACTTTGTTGTAGTAAAAGATGGGGCAACGCTTGATATTGGCAAGCGCACTTTAACTTTTGCTTCCATGGCGATGCTGCATTGGCCTGACAGCATGGCAACTTATAGTGCTTATGATAAAATTCTCTTTTCTAATGATGCCTTTGGTCAGCATTATGCGACAAGCAAGCGTTATGATAATGAAGTGGATTACGGCGAACTTTTCTTTGAAGCCAAGAAATATTTTGCTAATATCCTTTGGCCTTATGCCCGCCTGATTAACCGTGCGGTGGATAAATTGGGTAATATGGATATTGCGATGATTGCGCCTTCTCATGGCGTTATCTGGAAGCGTTTTATTCCTGAAATTATTAAATCTTACATTGATTGGGGCAACGGTGTGCAGGATGGCAGCCTGGTTATTGCTTATGACAGCATGTGGGGCGGAACGGAAAAACTGGCGCGTGCTATCGCCTGTGGTGCAGCTAAGGCAGGCGTAACGGTGAAAGTGTTTAAAATGAGTGCTACGCCTAACAGCACTGTTGCTGCAGAGCTTTTCACTGCCTCTGGCTTTTTGGCAGGTTCTTCTACCTTAAACAGCGGTATGCTGCCCACCATGGGCTCGCTTTTAATTTATCTTAAAGGCTTAGAGCCGAAAAATAAACTTGCAGCTGCTTTTGGTACGTTTGGCTGGGCAGGCGGTGCGCAAAAAGATATGGAAGAGCTGCTCACGAAGGCTTTTGGCGCAGTAGAGCCCGGTTATAACTGCAAATGGACGGCACAGGAAAAAGAGCTGGAAGCTGCAGAAAACTATGGCTATGAATTTGCGCAGAAACTTTTGGCAAAATAAGCTGTGAACTTTATGTAAAATAATATTTGCTATTAAGAAATATAATGCAAAAGAATGCTACATGGTGTATAATAGAAGTACGCAAGAGAAAGTGAGGTCTTATGATGAATACAAAGGCTGAAAAATTTAACAAGTTTCTTGAAGAAAAAAATATTACCTGCTTCCAGACTCAGGAAGTAGAAAGCGATATGCATCCTGTTGTTTATCGTTCCTTTATGGAGGTTAATGGTCAGAACCTGCCGACGATGCTCGTTATTGATGACAGCATTTATGT
>CAVKDE010000200.1:0-3651 GCA_963654835.1 Duodenibacillus sp.
TCTAACGCTCCTTGCATTAACTGCTCACGAATCTCATCGCAGTTTAGCGAATACAACAATAAACGCGCCGCTGGCAGCTGCTCGTTTATCACACGCAAAACGTCAGGCATTTTATAACAGAGCAGGCTCTCTGCTACCCCCATACGCACATCACCGCAAGCTGCATCCTGTTGAAAGCTCTGCAAACGCTCAAGTGCCTGCAGCATATCTTCCACATAAGGAATAAGCTGCTCGCCTGCCTGCGTCAGTACCAACCTGCGTCCCACTTTTTCAAATAGCTGCGTGTGCAAATCCTGCTCCAGCTGGCGCATCTGAATGGTAATAGCAGATTGCGTATAATCTAATTTCTGCGCAGCCTTGGCAAAGCTGCCCTGTTCTAAAATCGTTTTAAAGGTCAAAAGATTTTTCAGCTCCATGACGCACCTCATTACTTTATTTTTATTAAAGTGTTACTCTAAAAGCTCTAAATTTACAAAAGTATCATCTGCTAGTATTATAACATTAAAAAGTAAACTACACAATGAAAATGAGGAGGAGAACTCATGGAAAAATATTTTGCTTTAGCCAAAGAAGGCGGTGCTGATGCTGCTATAAAAATTTCCGCTAAATCTATTGTCACTGCACCGTGGACTATCTACCGCTGCCAGTTTGGCTGTGATACCTATGGCAAAAGCCACTGCTGCCCGCCCTACACCCCTAAATGGAACGAAACGCAGCAGATGCTCGATGCTTTTAGCTACGGTATTCTTTTTCGCTGCCATGAAATGGCTCTCGTTACCCCGCTAGCTGTAAAAATAGCCCGTGAGCTTTTTATCGATGGCTATTATAAAACTATTGCCTTTGGCAGCGGAGCGTGCAAAAAATGTAAAAAATGCAATATCGAATGCTGCAACTTCGCCGGACAAACGGTCCCTGCTATGGAAGCCTGCGGCATTGATGTGTTCGCCACCGTCCGCGCGAACGGCTTCAATTTGCAAACGCTCAAAGACCGCTCTGCCGAACAAAGCCACTTCGGCCTGGTCATGGTAGAATAGCTGATATCGCTAAACTCATAAAGATAAATACAGCACCACGCAAAAAAGAGGTTCCCGCTCTCGCAGGAACCTCAAATTTTTTACGCTTAGTTTCTATCGAAAACCATAACTTTGTCAAAGTCCAGATAAACTTTGGAACCATCAGGAATAGCATCCAGATCTGCACCTTTGACGATAACACGAATATCGTGACCGTGAACATTTACGCGATAATCAACTGCATCACCAAGATAGAAGCGATGCGTCAGCTGGCCTTCAATCTGACCGCCGCTGAGGGACATGGTAATGTTTTCAGGACGCACGGCAATCGTTGCCTCGCCCGTAACTTTACCCGTATTGGGGAAGGAAACATTGCTGCCTTTGATAAATACTCTGTCACCTTTAACTTCGCCGTCAATGAAATTAACCAGGCCAATGAAATCAGCAACCATCTTGTTCGCAGGCTTAGTGTAAATTTCATGCGGTGCACCAATCTGCTGCACAACGCCCAGGCTCATAACAACAACACGATCACTCATCGCCATTGCTTCGCCCTGATCATGGGTTACATAAACAACAGTAATACCCAGTTCTTTTTGAATAGAAAGAATTTCAAAACGCATGGATTCACGCAGCTTAGCATCAAGGTTAGACAGCGGTTCGTCCAATAAGAGCAGGCCAGGTTGAGCAACCAGCGCACGCGCCAAAGCCACGCGCTGCTGTTGACCACCGGAAAGCTGGTGCGGATAACGCTTGCCAAACTCGCCCAGATGCACAAGCTCCAGCATTTTTTGTACGCGAGCTTCGCGTTCTTCTTTAGCTACCTTTTGGATTTTCAGCGGATAGCCAACATTTTCTGCCACCGTCATATGCGGCCAAACAGCATAGGATTGGAACACCATGCCGATATCACGTTTTTCAGGCGGTGCGAAAGTACCTTTAATAGAAGAACTTACGCAGTGATCGCCAATGTAAATTTCACCTTCTGTTGCGCGTTCAAAACCTGCAATCATACGCAGGGTTGTGGTCTTACCGCAGCCGGAAGGACCGAGGATGGAAACAAATTCGCCATCCTTTACAGTTAAATTAAAATCGTTGACAGCAGTTACTGCGCCAAAGCGTTTAAATACATGTTCAATACGAACCTCAGCCATTTATTACACTCCTTTAATTACGAAAATATCTTAGATTAAATGCCGACATTACCTTTGGAAACCTTATTCAGAATCAGGTTGCCAA
Organism: Duodenibacillus sp.; assembly: GCA_963654835.1. GTDB lineage: Bacteria > Bacillota > Negativicutes > Acidaminococcales > Acidaminococcaceae > Phascolarctobacterium_A. The sequence goes on from CAVKDE010000200.1 coordinate 2,253, forward strand.
TCAAAACGATAAGCAGAATGATTACAGAAAGCACGGAAGCATTCTGGGTATCAGCATAAGTCTGCAATTCATATAGCAATACGCCGATAGTCTTAGTATCACTGCCGTAAAGCAAGAGGGACATAGTCAGCTCGTAGAAGGACGGCATGAAAATTAAGAACCAACCTGCGATGATAGACGGTGCAATAAGCGGCATGATGATGTCCTTGCAGCAGCGCAGCCAGCTGGCACCAGAGTTCAGCGCAGCTTCTTCCAGAGAAATATGTACCTGGCTCAAGGAAGCGGCGATAGTACGTACAGACATCGTCATATATTTTACCAGATAAGCAACAACCATAATCCACATCGTGGAATACAGGTTCAAGCCAAAGTTACCGCTGAAGGCGATAATAAGTGCCAAGGCAATAACAATGGACGGGGTGCTGCCACCAATAACAACCAGAAGGTCAGGAATGCTGCGGCCTTTAACCTTCGTTTTAACTGCCAGATAAGCAACAAAGACGGAGATAAGCGTACCGATGCAGGCTGCGATAACAGCATACAAAACAGAATTCCAAACGCTTTCCATGTATTGGGAGCTGGTAATAACCGGGATCCACGCATCAAAGCCCAGGTTATCCAAGCCAATCGGGTTCGACAGGGAGATAATCAGGCTGGTTAAAACAATAGAGCCTAAAGGAATGATAATAGAAATCATGCTGTAAGCACCAACAAGGCAGAAGCAGGGCCATTTCCATTTGCCCAGTTCCACGATGTTCGGACGAGTGCTTTTACCGCTGATAGTGGTGTAATCTTTCTTGCCAACCATCCAGGTCATACCAAAAAGCAGAATGTTAGCCAAGAACATCAGTGAAGCAGCAAGGGCGGTAGCATCGCGCACGCCCGCAGTATCGCCCATGTAAATATAGGTAACAATACGCGTGGTCATAACCTCAATGTTGCCAGGCATACCAACGATAGCAGGAATACCAAAGCAGCTGCCTGCGGCGATAAATACAAGCAAGCCACCTGCTAAAATGGAAGGTGCCATCAAAGGCAAGGTTACGTCAAACACCGTGCGCAGCGGAGATGCACCGCTTACGCGGGCAGCTTCTTCCAAAGTCGGGTCCATTTTCTCCATTGCGCGGGAAATAGTGATGAAGGCAAACGGAGAATAGAACAAGGTTAAAACCCAGCCCAAACCTGTCATAGTATAAATATCAAACGGTGCTGTTTCTAAACCGAAAACAAACTTTAAAATTTCATTCAGATAACCTACACTGGGGTTTAAGAGCTGTACCCAGGCAATTGCACCAACATAAGGCGGAATCATATAGCTGGAAACCAGCATGGTGCGATACATCTTCTTGCCCGGCATATCCGTGCGACCAACAAGCCACGCCAGCGGGAAGGTAATAAT
>CAVKDE010000201.1:0-3628 GCA_963654835.1 Duodenibacillus sp.
CTATTGTACCGCTCAAACCTTCGCTTGTACCGCTGGAAAGTGATTACCCTTATGTGGATGATCTGCAAGGCTTATCCTTGCGTAATGTTCAGGGAACACTTACTGCTGATGGCGAAAAAATTGGCTGTGAATTTGGCGAAATGCTTTTTACGCATTTTGGTGTTTCCGGTCCGATTATTTTATCGCTGAGCAATTTGGCTGCACAAGCTTTGAGTGCAGGCAAAGAAGTGGAACTGCATCTTGATTTAAAGCCAGCTTTGAGCAATGAAAAACTTGATGCCCGCATCCAGCGTGATTTTACGCAATACAGCCGTAAACAGCTTGCTAATGGCATGAAAGATTTACTGCCTCAGCGTCTGATTCCTGTAGTTTGCGATATGGCCTATCTGGATGAAGAAAAATATGTCAACCAGATTTCCCGTGAAGAACGCCATAGGCTTTTAGCTGCGCTAAAAAACTTCTGCGTGCCGATTACAGCTACGCGTCCTATTGCAGAGGCTATTGTTACTGCCGGAGGCGTAAGCGTAAAGGAGATAAACCCCAAAACTATGGAATCCAAGCTTATCAGCGGTTTATATTTTGCCGGTGAGGTTATGGATGTAGATGGTTATACTGGTGGGTTTAACTTGCAGGCGGCGTTTTCCTCTGGTTACGCTGCTGGCCTAGCTAGTGCAAATAGCAAATAATCCCTAAGGCATCATCTATTGCGTAATGGCTCCTAGGAGTACTAATTGTACGCCATTACTTGTATCTAATACCTTATTGATTATTTGTAATTATAATGTAAAGTGTGGTTTTTTGATGATGAAAAAAATTGTTGTTGCAATTGACGGTCCTGCTGGTGCCGGTAAAAGCACTATTGCTAAATTAGCAGCAGAACAGCTTGGCTATGCTTATATTGATACAGGTGCTATGTATCGTAGTGTAGCCTGGAAGTTTTTGCAGACAGGTAAAGCTTTTGATGAAACCTTTATCAGCGAGCTGGCTCGCACAATGATTATAGATTTTAAGCCGGAAGCAAAAATCAATCGTGTTTTTGTAGATGGCATAGAGGTTACTGATGCTATCCGCACACCTGAGGTTACAGCGATTGTATCGCGTGTAGCTGCTATTGGGGCAGTGCGTGAAGCGATGGTTGATCAGCAGCGTCGTATGGGCGAGGCTGGCGGTGTACTGATGGACGGTCGCGACATTGGTACGGTAGTGTTCCCGCATGCGCAGCTTAAAATTTTTCTTACCGCTTCGGTAGAAGAAAGAGCACGCCGCCGTTATAAAGAAATGGTGGAAAAGGGACAAGAGGTTGATTTTGAGCAGCTGAAAGCTGACATTGCTAGCCGTGATAAGCAAGATAGCGAGCGTGCTATCAGCCCCTTGCGTCAGGCAGAGGATGCACTGCTTTTAGATACCTCAGATATGAATATCGCGCAGGTGACGGAAAAAATCTTGCAGCTGACTAAGGAGAGAGCGCAATGATTTATACGTTAGTAAAAGGCTTGTTTAAGGTTTTATTTAAAATCTTCCTGCGTTTACATGTAGAAGGAACAGAAAATATTCCTAAAGATGGTCCGCTGGTGATTGCCTGCAACCATTTGAGTTTACTTGATCCGCCTGTGCTTGGCACAGCAGCTACCCGTAAGGTGCATTTTATGGCGAAAGAGGAGCTGTTTGTACCTATCTTAGGCGATATCTATAAAATTTTAGGAGCTTTCCCCGTGCGCCGTGGTGGTGCAGATCGTGCAGCTATTAAGCATGGCATTGATATTTTGGAAAGCAATGAAGTGCTGGCGATTTTCCCAGAAGGAACGCGCAGCAAGACAGGCAAGCTTGGTAAAGCGCAGCCTGGCGCGCTGATGATGGCTAGCAAAGCGCGAGCTACAATAGTACCTGCGTGCATCCTTGGCACTGATTATAAGCGTCAGGGAAGAATCTGGCCGAAGGTTACGGTGCGCTTTGGCAAGCCGATGCCTTTTCCGGAGGATGCAGTTGTCAATAAAGAATTTTTGTATGCAATGACTGAAGAACTGATGCAGCACATTGCAAAGCTGCAGGCAGGTGAAAAAGTATGATGGAAATCAAGGTAGCAAAGTATTGTGGCTTTTGCTACGGTGTGAAGCGCGCGGTGGAGCTGGCCAAAAAGGTTGCAGCTGACCACGTCAAGGGGGCGACACTTGGCCCTTTGATTCACAATCCTCAATTGATTGCAGAGCTTGCAGCTAAAGGTATTGGCTGTAAGGAAAGCTTGGAAGATTTTAAACTGGGCGAAACAGTAATTTTCCGCTCGCATGGTGTAGGCCCTGAAACCTATAAAGAAGCGGAACAAAAAGGCCTGACGATAATGGATGCAACTTGTCCTAATGTGCGTTTGGCGCAAAAAAAAGCTGCTGAGGCAGCAGCAGATGGATATTTTCCTGTGATTGTGGGAGAAAAAAATCACCCGGAAGTAAAAAGTATTTTAAAATGGGCAGGAAAAAACGCTATCTGTGTAGAATGTATAAAGGATATCTCTGATGTGCCGCTGAAAAATCGTTATGGAGTTATTATCCAGACGACGTTTGAGCTGCAGAAATTTAATGATATATTGCAGGCATTGCAAGAGCAAAGGCCTGGAGAGTACCGAGTGGAAAGAACTATTTGTCTGGCGACATCACAAAGGCAGCAGGCTGCTATTGAGCTGGCAGCTGATGCTGATGCGGTGATAGTTATCGGCGGACGCAATAGTGCTAATACGCGGCATCTTTTCGAGCTGGTGCAGGCGCACTGCCGGCAGGCATATCATATAGAAACTGCAGGTGAGCTAACGAGCGATATGTTCAGAGGTTGCCATAAAATTGGAATCACGGCGGGAGCATCGACTCCTGACCGTTTAATTAAGGAGGCTATTATAGCAATGGAAAACATGGATTTTGAAAGCATGCTCAACGAAAGTATGGAGGTAGAGGTATATCCTGGTAAGATTGTTACCGGTACCGTTATTCAATTGGATAAAGACGGCGTATATGTATCTTTTGGATATAGACATGATGGCTTTATTCCTTACACCGAATGGTCTCAAACCGAAACTGCTGAAGAGCTGCAAAACACCATTAAAGAGGGCGACGAAGTAGAAGCTAAAGTTGTTCCTGGCAGCACTAAGAGCGATTTCGTTCGTCTGTCCAAAGTTAAAGCTGAGCGCGATGCTGCTTGGAAAAATGTTGCAGAACTGGCTGAAGGCGAAAAACGCCCGGCAACTGTTAAAGTACTGCGCATTATCAAAAACAAAGCTAAAAACATCGTTGGCCTGGCTGTTGCAGTTGAAGGCGTTGAAGGCTTCATGCCCGCTTCCCACGTTGAACTGCGCCGCGTAGAAGATTTCACCGGCTATGTTGGTAAAGAACTGCAAGCTGAAATCATTGAAGTTGATCTGGAGAAAAAACGCATTGTTGTTTCCCGCCGCGATCTCTTAAAAGCAGAAAAAGAAGCTAAATCCAAAGCTTGGAAAGAAGCTAAAGAAGCACGCATTGCTGCTGCTAAAGAAGCTCGTGCTGCTGCTGAAGAAGCTGCTTACAACTCTGTTGAAGAAGGCAATGTTTATACTGGTAAAGTTGTTAAAGTTGCTGATTTCGGTCTGTTCGTTGAAATTGGCGAAGGT
>CAVKDE010000202.1:0-3583 GCA_963654835.1 Duodenibacillus sp.
GCTGATTTCTGATTTGAAATAGTTTGCTACGAGTTTCTTTTAGTTGTTCGATAATATTTTCGCGCCTAGTCCTATACTCATTAATCTTTTTCTCCAGTTTCTCTGGTGCTTCTGAAAAGTTTGCAATCGCTGCAATAGAACTCTCGATATCCTGACGCGAATCATCTGTCAGCGAAACACATAAAGGCTGCAACTCTTCTTCAACCTTTTCTTTCAATACTTTTAAAGCCTTATTGGTGTGGCTGGTAACAAGAACTCTTTTGCCTTGCGCTAAAAAATGACCTAATAAATTAGCTATAGTATGCGTTTTGCCCGTGCCAGGCGGTCCTTGTACCACAACAGCGTCGTTATGCTCAATAGTCTTAGCGATTTCCAATTGCTCGCTATTTGCTTCTTTAGGCAGCAAAATATCTATCGCTTCACCGCCCACAGCAGCAAGCTTCGCTTCCGGACTCTCCTCGGCAAATGTTGTGTACTCAACAAAATTATTCCCCGGCTCGAGAATATTAATCAGATGCTGCGGCACTTCCCCTGTCTTTTCGATCTTATCAATAATTTTATTGATCATCTTCGCCATGCCGCTCGGTCTTTTCCGCAGTATAAACATCGGTTCCCAAACCATAGTATATTCAGCCTCAGCGTCTTTTTTGGCTGTTTCTACATCTGCAAAATATCTGCCTTTAGGCGAAATAGACTGGATTACGCGCTGCAAAAACGCCTTGGTCTCATTTCTGTCAAAAGGGTAATACTGTTTCCGGCTGTTTTCTGCATCAAGCTCTTGAATGTTGCTTTTTGTAATATCTTCAACCGCATTAAAAAGTTCGATGTAAAAGCTGCTATTGGTGTCTGCATCTTTGATATAAAGATTATTCTTCTGGGAATCAAAGTCAATGGCAACTCGTTTCAGTAAAACAGGATGACAGATACTCTTATCATCACTTTTATATTCGAATACACCATTAGCTATCAGTAATTCCAATTCACCGTCTTCCTTAAGCAATCCTTGGCGAATCCAAAAAAGTACAGCGAAGAATTTACGCGTCTGCTCAAGCAAAAGTTGACGTTCGCGCCAAACATTGCGCTTTTCAAGCCACTTACTATACATAAATTGTAAATCAACGACACTTTCACAGTATTGATATCGCACAGGATTACTACCTGGTATAGGTATGTGGTTACTAAGATCCGGTTCCTCAACATCAAAGTTATCCCAGTCTTCATTGAGCCACGGACGCAATCTCTCATATGGTTCGGGACATGCTTCAAGAGCAGGATTATGTACTTTCAAAATATAGGACACTTCTGTCAGCCCTTCTTCACCATTGGTATTTTTGACATAATCTCGATAGTAAAAATCTATATTTTCAGCATCAGACGGCAATTCGTTTACTAATTTCACCCATTCTTGCTCACGATACGCAAGTACCACATTATCTTGGGCAGCCTGCATTGATTCCAGATATTGAAATAACTTTATCGCCTTAGCCTGTATTGTCAGTTCGCTTTTCTCGTTACCCATTACAACAACTCCTAGCCTAAATTTTTATGAAATATTAATATAGCATCACTGCAGTATTCTCATTATAGTATTAGTATATCACAAATTCAGGTTCTGTAAAATTTAAGATCCACACAAAATATTATCCTATTTACATAGAAATTAAAAAGCCCTGTCCTTGCATATCGTTCAACATACAATCGAATGTTGCATATTATATGCTAAGTCAGAGCCTTTTATTTTTCTCTTTCTTGCGCCATTAACTCCATTATGCTAAAATATTTCTAAAGGTGTTACCATAACGGTAGGCGGTTGCCCTCTCCGAGGGCTGGCACCCCTCAGGAGCTTTTTGCAAATTGCGCCAGGAGGGGGTGAAACCTATGCTTCTAACAACGGATACTTTCTTAGCTATTCTAAGTTTCGGTCTGGGCTGCTTCGCAGTCGGCTACGCACTGGGTTCCTCACATGCTAATAATAAAAAATAACCGCCGTCCTGCCCGATTGCGGTTATTTTTTAACTAAAATCTACAGGCAACCTTCTATCGGTACACCTTTTTTCAATATCATTCTACTACATAAAATCTAAAAATGCAAGCTAATCTAAAAGAATAACCGTTACACAAAAGGCCGCCTCCTGCATCTAACGTACAGGTCAGCGAACTTTAGTCTTTCCCTTTTACGCCACATTTTTTGCAATACTTACTTTTTTTCGCACATATAAATTATCATCGTTCCTCACCATGTCATCGCAAACTCTACAAATTCCGGCTCTTCTGCCCTGCCAATAAGCGGCTGCTGCTTATCTAAGCCTTTTAGCTGCTGCATCTCTGCTTCATTCAAACTAAAATCAAAAACAGAGATATTTTCCTGCATACGCTTTTCATGCACGCTCTTAGGAATAGCAACAATATTTTGCTGTGCCAGGAAACGCAGCAAAATCTGCGCCGGAGTTTTGCCGTATTTTTCCGCAAGTGCCACAACTTCTTGCTTCGTAAACATTTCGTTTCGCTGCCCCTGCCCCAAAGGAGCGTAGGCCATCTGCGCGACATGATATTTCTGCAAAAACTGCTGCTCCTCTCTGCGTTGGCAGAATAAATTCGTTTCAATCTGGTTCACCGCAGGCACCACCTTATTAAAATGCATCAGGTCGATTAATCTGTCGCTGTCGAAATTCGATACGCCGATAGCGCGGATTTTTTTCTCGGCATACAGTTTTTCCAGTTCGCGCCACGCTGTGTAGTAATCACCAAACGGCCAATGCAAAAGCACCATATCGAGATAATCCGTCTGCAAATTTTCTAAAGAAGCAAGCACCGTTTTGCGCGTATCTGCATAAGATGTAAAGTTAACCTTCGTCACTAAAAATAATTCTTCGCGTTTTATGCCGCTGGTCTTGATCCCGGCGCCTACTTGCGCTTCATTGCCATAGGCCTCTGCTGTATCCAGCAAGCGATAACCTGCACGGATAGCAGCACAAACAGCCTGCGCACAAGTATCACCTGTGCTTTGAAAAGTTCCCAAGCCTAACAAAGGCATTGCTACGCCATTGTTTAAAGTTAAAAATTCCATAATGCACCTCCATAAATTGTCTGCTTTACTTTTTTATGTTATGATAAGCATATCATCTTCGTGTAACTCGAAGTCAAGTAAAAGAGGTGCAAAATGCAATATACACTCAAAGAATTTGCCGCTATGTTTCACGTAACGGAACACACTGTCCGCTATTATACGGATATTAACCTGCTGCCCTGCCAGCGCGATAAGGCTAACCGCCGCATTTTTGACGAAGAATCTATCAACTGGATGCAAGGCATCGTCTGCCTCAAAGGCTGCGGCGCAACGCTTGAGGATATCAAAGAATACTGCGCTTTATGCAGGCTACCTGAATCGCCAGAAAATTTACAGGCACGCTATGCTATTATCCTGCGCCAGCGCGACGAAGCTTATAAGCGTATCGAAGAAGCCAAAGCTACTGCTGCTTACATGGAAGCAAAAGTTGCGCATTATCAGGCTATCCTCGCAGGTGCAATCCCCGACGACAGCAATCCTGCCAATTGGACAGAAAGCTCGCGCCCACACAACCAT
>CAVKDE010000203.1:0-3577 GCA_963654835.1 Duodenibacillus sp.
TGCCCACACCGCTCGCAATCATGCGATGCAGCTGATCTTCGCTAGAACGCGCGCCCACTGCTGCATAGCTCAAAAGATCAGAAAGATAACGGAACACTTCCGGATAAAGAATTTCCTCCGCACCAGTGAGTGCTGTTTCTTCCACTACGCGTACATTCATCTTACGGATAGCAATAATGCCGCCCAGCATATCTTCCTTGCCCTCAGGTGAAGGCTGATGCAGCATACCTTTATAGCCTACGCCGATAGTACGCGGTTTATTGGTATATAAACGTGGTACGATAAAAATTTTATCTTTAACTTTTTCCTGCACCTTCGCCAGGCGATACACGTAATCTAAAACAGCATCCTCATTATCACTAGAACAGGGACCGATAACCAATAAAAAACGCTCATCTTTACCCGTAAAAATATTTTTAATCTCCTCATCGCGCTGCAATTTAATCAGCTTCGATGCCTGGCTGATAGGATAATCTTCCATCAGGGCCTGCGGAGAAGGTAAAACTTTAATAAATTCCATCTGCATGCTCATAACATCTACTCCCATAAATCATTTTTCTTGCAACTGCACACTCTTGCACATATCACACAGAAATCGCATATATAAACTTTTAATATTGTAACACAGAAGTATCTCGCGTACAATATTTTTGTAAAAAATTAAGCGATAAAACAGCTCTACGCTAATTTTATCGCTTATTGTGTTTCAAACTGAACTATTTTCAAATTACACTTGCAGGATCTACATTAAAATATAGATTTGGCTGCTCCTTAAATTCGCTGTTTAAAAGTGCTTCCTTCACCGCTGTTAAATCCGCAGCCTTCAAAAGCACATTAAAACGGTAATAATCATACGCCTTAGATACCAGCGCAGGAAAAGGCCCGTTGATTTGCAAACCTTCCAGCTTACCTTGCAGCAGCAGCCCTTGCAGGTAAAAAACAACCTTCTGTGCCAAAGCCAGGCCTGCACCTTCATCTTTATCTACTACCTGCAGCTTTAAAATCTGCGCAAACGGAGGGTAGAAGAAATCGCGTCTGGCCTTTAACTCGCCTTTGGCAAAAGTATCATAATCCTGCGTTGCAGCAAGCTTTAAAAGCGGATTATCTGCATCATAAGTTTGGAAGATAACATGCCCTGGCCTGTCGCCACGCCCCGCGCGCCCTGCTGCCTGTGTCAGCAAGGAAAAGGCACGCTCAGACGCACGATAATCCGGCAGGTGCAGCGCACTATCCGCCGCCAGCACGCCAACCAGCGTCACGTTCGGAATATCATGACCCTTCGCTACCATCTGCGTGCCAATCAGCACGTTTGCACTACCGCCGGCAAATTTTTTTAAAATCTCCGCGTGAGCAAATTTCGCCACCGTTGAATCCTGATCCATACGCAGCACATGCACCTCAGGCAAAGCTTCTAATTGTTCCTCCGCTTTTTGCGTACCTGTGCCAAAAAATTTTATTTTGCGGCTATGGCAGTTCGGACACTCTGTCGGCACAGGCATCGTGTTGCCACAATAATGGCAGCGTAAATCTTCATTATGCTTGTGATAAACCATCGCTACAGCGCAGTGCTCGCAGCTGATGGTGTAACCGCAATCACGGCACATAACAAAAGTGGCGTAACCGCGACGGTTCAAAAGGATAATAGCCTGCTCACCAGCGGCCGCTGTTGTGACAAGAGCCTGCTGCAGCGTGCGCGAAAGCACGCTGAAATTACGTGCCTCCAACTCCTTGCGCATATCCACAATCTCCACCTCTGGCAGCACGCTGCCGTTAGGACGCGCCGTCAGGCGCAGATGTGTATATTCTCCTGTCAACGCTTTATAATATGTGCAGATATCAGGCGTTGCACTGCCCAGCACCAGCGGCGCACCATTATGCGCGCAGCGCATGCGCACAACATCACGCGCATTATATTTAGGACGGTTATCGTCCTCTTTATAGCTGCCCTCGTGCTCCTCGTCGACAATAACTAAGCCTAAGTTCTCAAAAGGCGCGAACGCCGCACTGCGCACACCAATCAACACACGAGCCTGGCCTGTGCGCATTCTATGCCACACATCACCACGCTCGTTTTGCGAAAGCTTACTGTGCGCTACAGCAATGCTATTGCCAAACCACGCCTGAAAACGCTTCACTACCTGCGCTGTCAGCGCAATTTCCGGCACCAGCATAAGCACCTGCTTGCCTGCATCCACAGCGTGCGCCGCTGCACGCAGGTAAACCTCCGTCTTGCCGCTGCCTGTAATTCCTTGCAATAAAAACGTCTGCGCTTTGCCAATATCCGTCGCCTGATTTATTTTTTCTACTGCGTTGCGCTGCTCATTTGTCAGCTTTAAATATTCACTGCGTTCCTGCTCGCTTGCATAGCTATTGCGCAATACACGCTTTTGTCCTGCCTCAGCAAAACCATGCTGCACAAGTGCTTTCGCCACAGCTCCACTCACGTGCAGCTGTGCCAGCTCGCTCACACTCAACCAATCGGTAGCAGCAGCAAATGCGCCCAGCGCAGCGTGCTGCGCCTTCGCGCGTTTGGCTAAAAGCTCTGCTGCTAGTGCCTCTTTGCCAGCTTGCGTAATGCGGTAAGCCAATACAGTTTTTTCCTTCAAACGCTGGTTGTAGGCATAATAAAGCAGGCGACCCTGTGCGTCACGCACCGCGTGACGCTTAATGCTCGTCTTTCCCGGGACGAAGAGGCGCATAGCCTCCGCCAGCGAACACATATAATAATCTGCCATCCATTGTGCGGTAGCAAGCATCTCGTCATCAAACCACGGCTCCTCACCTAAAGCAGCTTCTACTTCTTTCAAACGTGCCAAAAGAACAGGCTCAGTAGGCAAAGGCACACGCTCCACAACAAAACCTTCCACCTTTTGTCCGCTAAAAGGCACCACCACACGCCAACCGCGATCCAAAAACGCCAAAGTATCTGGCACAGTATAAGTAAATTGGCGAAACAAGCTCTTCACCGGCAAATTTATCGCCACACTAACAGCCATTGACGTAGCTAACCTCCAAAACAATGCAAAAAGCCAACATTAAGTAAATATAATTAGCAATTTTTCTAACGATTATTTACATTATCTATCTCATCTTGAATATCATTGTATTCATTTTCTTGTTCTTCGATATCATCGCCATCAGCTTCACGTTCTGCAATCTCATCCTCTTTATCAGATTTTTCTTCTTCATAGTCTAAACTATCCTCAGCAGCAAAAGCTACACTAGTAGTAACTATGTCACTTGATAAAGCTGACATAAAAGTTAATAAAAACAACAATACGCTGAAAATAATGTTTTTAATAAAATTTATGAATTTCATAGAAAATTTCCTTTTATATTCTAAAATATTGGTATAATTTCATCTCTACGCTACATATAATTCCACCTCCTTATTAATTTCCAATAAATCACCTTTCTGTAAAGGTCCATGTACTATATCTACTGGCAATTCAAGACTTTCTTCTAATTGTAATTTTAGTTTTGATAATATCAAAAGAGATACAGGTTCATAAAACTCAATTATTAAATCTACATCACTGTCATTTCTAAAAGTATTATCTGCTCTCGAACCAAAGAG
>CAVKDE010000204.1:0-3540 GCA_963654835.1 Duodenibacillus sp.
ACACGGTACAATTCAAAGCAGTAGCCAAAGCTTCTAATGTGCTAACTTTGACTTCCATCTCTTCCCCACTTTCCAGTCTAATGACTGTTGCACGCGAGACATTAGCCTTTTTAGCCAATTCTTCCTGTGTCATTTTATTCTTTTGTCGAATGTTTTTTATATTGTAAAGCATCTATAAGCCCCCTTTCTTTCCTTTGTTGTGTCTAGTATACTAGATGTTTTTCTAAATGTCAACTCTGTTTGACATTTTTTGTGCATTAATGTATAATCTAGTTGACATTTTAAGGAGGTCGGAAATATGACTATAGGTGAATATGTAAAACAATACAGAAAAAGTCAAGGATTATCTATGCAAGCTTTCGGAGATAAATGTAATTTAAGTAGAGCATATATATCAATATTAGAAAAAGGAATAAATCCCACAACAGGAAAATCTTTTGCACCAACAATAGAAACTTTAAACAAAATAGCAGAAGTAACAGGTGTTACTATAGATACTCTTTTGCCGATGTTAGACGGAGACCAACTTGTTACTGTAAATTCCGTGTCCACCCTCTCCCTCACCCCCCAAGAAGAAACGCATATAAAAAAATACCGTCGACTGGATGCTGACGGTAAAAGGCGCGTTGATTATGCGTTAGATATAGAATATGGTCTTGTACAAGATTCTGCTGAAAAAGACGATCAGAAATTAGGTTGATGTTTGAAGAAAAGTATAGAAAGAAGGTGTGAGTTATGGATTCATTATTAGCAGGAGCACTTTTAGGAGCTGGTGGTTCAGCTTTAGTAAAAGCATTCGATGGGCCGTTTAAAAGTCTCGAAGATTTATGGTACACCAATTTTGGATATAAAACAGCATTGAAACGTGCAGAATATGAGGCAAAAATTGAAGCTTATAAACAGGATTTATTAAAAGAACTGGCTAAAATACCTGAAGAAAATATTCAAGAGCCTCGCCTATGCGTTGTAGGCCCAGCCATGGAAAAAGCTAAATATTTTGTTGAAGAAGACTCTTTACGCCAAATGTTTGCAAAACTTGTTGCATCAGCTTCTGATTCAACTAAACTCAATAAAGCACATCCCGCTTTTGTAAATATTATCAGTCAGCTAGCCCCATTTGAAGCTAATATTTTGCAAAATACCAATATTTTATTATCTCCTAGTCCGTGTTGTAAAATACGCTTTCAAAAGAAAGAAAGCGATAACAAAGCTTTTTCTTTCGCTAATATGTCTGAAGGCCACTCTATAATAGAACATTTTATTATGTTTGACAATTTACAAATTGAGCCAGATGAACTGGAACTATATTCTTCTCTATTAGATAATATAACAAGATTAAATTTATGTGAAATTCCTGCCAACTACACGCTCACCAACGATACTCTTTATGATAAATATTTAAAAATTCCACTTTTAAACAGTTACCTAGAACAGTATAAAGCAAGATTATCGTCATCAGAAAAAAATACGAACAAAGACGTTCTTTTCTTAAAAGAAACTGTTATCCCTACTTCCTTTGGAAAAATGTTTTTCGAAGCATGTATAAGACAAAACTAATTTTTTTGCTTAAACTCTAACATTGTAAGCCTACGTTCAGCTTCCAACTTATCACTATAATAATATTCAAGTAATTGTTCCGCAGTTTTACGGTTCATATAACCACACACTAAAATCGTCACAACAATATTGCAAACAATACAAATAGCAAGATACAAAGTTGACATACTAACCACCTTCCTAAATATTATTATAGATATATTTTACTACATCTACATATTTCTAGCAAAAAAACGCCAGCGGAAGGCTGACGGCAGAGAAGAAATCGACGATTTGATAGATGTTAAGCTGGCGAAAATTGAACGTGACGCGGAAAAAGAAGAAGAGCGTTTAGGTTGATAAAATTTTAACCCCTCGAATTCGAGTGGTTTAGAAAAGGCAAGCTGGTAGAATTCGACCAGTTTAGAATTTTGAAAGCGAGGAACGAAAATGAAAGATGTAAAATTATTTCAAAGCACGCAAATCCGTTCCGTTTGGAACGATGAAGCCGGGGAATGGTTCTTTTCTGTTATTGATGTTGTCGGTGCATTGACAGACAGCGCGGATAAATCAGCTTATTGGCGCAAGCTAAAGCAAAGGCTAAAAGCAGAAGGTAATGAAACCGTGACAAATTGTCACAGGTTGAAATTGCTCGCAGAAGACGGAAAAATGCGTCTCACTGACACCGCCAATACAGAAGGCATTCTGCGCATTATCCAGTCTATCCCCTCGCCAAAAGCTGAACCTTTTAAGCAGTGGCTTGCACAGCTCGGAGCAGACCGTATCCACGACCTTGAAGCAGCAGAAGCTTTCAACAAGGAAATAGACGCCCGCATTGAAGCACGAAACAATATCAAACAGCATAACGTTGCTCTTGCTGATGCAGCCTTTGCTGCAGGCGTGAAAACTAACCTCGACTTTGCGCAATTCCAAAATAGCGGTTACATGGGACTTTATGGTGGCGAAACCGCTGGCGACATAAAACGCCGCAAAAAGCTTAAACCTAATCAAGAGATTTTAGACCACATGGGCAGTGTGGAACTCGGCGCAAACCTATTCCGCATCACGCAAGCAGAGGACAAACTGCGCCGCGAGAATGTCAGCAGCAAGGAAGCCGCCAATAAAGTGCATTATGAAGTTGGGCGCACTGTCCGCAAAACCATTGAAGAACTCGGCGGCACAATGCCCGAAAAGCTACCTACGCCAAGCGAAAGTATTAAGCAGCTCGATAAGCCTAAAAGATAAAAATACCGCCAGTTGGATGCTGACGGTAAAGAAAAGCGCCCGATGTTACCAGCACCGGGCGCAGCGCGGAACGTGTTACCAGCACGCATCCGCAATATAATCGTTTCCCATTCCACAAGGAGCTGATTATTCTTTTATTATATCAGCTCCACTTAATTAAATAAAGGAGTTGATGTAATAATGTCTATAGTCACACGTAAAAAAGGTGATAAACGCTTTTCATATTCCATCAGCACAGGCAAAAAGGACGCAAATGGCAAATATGAATATATTACCGGTCCTTATTTTGCTACCAAAAAAGAAGCAGAAGAAGCTGAGATTATCGCTAAAGCGCAATTACAAACCGGTACCTACATTATGCCCTGCAAGCTCACTGTAAATGAACTTCTGGAAAAATTTATTGAAACAAAGGTTGACCTGCGCCCATCATCCATCACGGCTCTTAAAACATTCGCCAAAAGAGTAAAATCACATCCGTTAGGTGAAATAGCTATCAAAGACGTATCAATGTTAGACGTAGAAGCCTACCGTGTATGGCTTATAAAAAATTCCGGGCTTGCGCAGCAAACCATCCGCGAATCGTTATCATTCATCCGTTCCGCTTTCACCTGGGCGGTAGATGGTGATCTACTAATGAAAAACCCTGCCCGCAAAATTAAGCTTCCACCTAAGCAAAAGCCGAAAGGTATGCATGTTCCTATAGAAATTCTTATGGATATTTTAGGCATCATCAAGCGCAATGATTACGCTAATTTATAT
>CAVKDE010000205.1:0-3527 GCA_963654835.1 Duodenibacillus sp.
CTGTTGAGCAGGCTGCGCAGCCACAGCGAGCCATCTTTTTTATTGCCCCAGCTATAAGCAAGCTTATAAAGCCACGGACAGCACTTCAAAATCCACAAATAAGCTGCCAAAAAAGCTGTGCCCAAAAAATGCGGAAAGAAATCAAAAATACTGCCGTGCAGCACACGCACATCAGGATAAGCTGCTAAAGCCTGCTCTAACGCCTCCGCTGCCAATTTATGACCTGAACCAATCGGCGCCGAAAGTAACAGAACCGTATATCGTTTTTTTGCTTCTTGCATATTAATCACCATTAGTCTTTATTATCCTATCCATTTTACTTGTTTTTAGCGCACTTGTCTATAAAATTCTTCCTATAATCTTACTTTCACACAATCTCCACCATTTCCGCAGATTAGCTGTTTACAAAACTATCTATTACGGTTTATAATTACATAGTATATACATCATTTTAAAGAATGTCCTTGCGAAAACAAATTTCGTAAAAATTTTTGGGAGGCTCATAAAAATGACTAACAGAAGACCTGTCGAAAGCTTTAGCTTTCCTGTTGAACAAATTAAATCCGGTTATTATACCGATGCTTACTTCCTGCGCTCAGAAGAAATTTTAAATGGCGACAACTATCATCCCCGCGTATTAATGCAGGTATTTGCCCGCGACCACGTTGTTGTCTGTGGTACGGACGAAGTTATTGCGCTAATTAAGCAATGCGCCTTCCATCCGGAAAATATTGTTATTCACTCTCTGCGCGATGGCGAAGAAGTTGATGAATGGGAAACCGTCATGACCATTGAAGGCGATTATGCTGACTTTGCTCATCTGGAAACCCTTTACCTTGGTATTTTAGCACGCCAGAGCCGCATTGCAACTAATGTCCGCAATGTAGTTAAAGCAGCAAACGGCAAACCTGTACTGTTCTTCCCCGCGCGTTATGATATCTATCAAACACAGGAAGCTGACGGCTACGCTGCTTTAGTGGGCGGTATCCATGGCTTCTCCACTGATGCCAACGCTTTAGCTGCTGGTGGCAAAGGCTTAGGCACTATTCCTCACGCACTGATTGCCGCTTATAAAGGTGATACCGTTGCTGCAACGGAAGCTTTTGATAAATATGTTGATCCTTCTATCGCACGTATTGCCCTTGTTGATTTTGACAATGACTGCGTAAATACTTCCCTCGCTGTAGCACGCAAATTAGGCAAAAAACTTGCCGGTGTGCGCCTGGATACCTCTGGCAGCATGGTTGATAAAAGCCTGTGGACACAAATCGGTACCTTTAAACCAACCGGCGTGTGCAAAGAACTGGTCTGCAATGTGCGTAAAGCTTTGGATGATGAAGGCTTCAACCACGTAAAAATTATTGTTTCCGGCGGTTTTGACGCTCCGCGCGTTGCTGCTTTTGAAGAAATGGGCGTGCCTGTTGATACTTACGCTGTCGGTTCCTCCTTCTTTGATGGCAATATCAACTTCACTGCGGATATTGTTAAGGTTGATGGCAAAGACTGCGCTAAAGCCGGCCGCAAATACAACCCCAATCCCAAGATGGAACTCGTAAAATAATTTGTAACACTAAGGTTGCAGTGCGCAAATGCTGCAACCTTTTTTGATATATAAATCCAAAGGAGCTTAAAAATGTCACTTAACACAAACCCATCAGGTGAACGCACCCACATCGGCATCTTTGGCAGGCGCAACGCCGGTAAATCCAGCCTCATCAACGCCCTAACCAGCCAAAACCTTGCTATCGTCAGCGATACCAAAGGTACAAC
This sequence comes from Duodenibacillus sp., assembly GCA_963654835.1. Taxonomy (GTDB): domain Bacteria; phylum Bacillota; class Negativicutes; order Acidaminococcales; family Acidaminococcaceae; genus Phascolarctobacterium_A. The sequence continues at coordinate 1,771 of CAVKDE010000205.1, forward strand.
AACAGATCCTGTCTATAAAGCAATGGAACTGCTACCGCTTGGTCCTGTAATGCTCATCGATACTCCGGGTATTGATGATGAAGGTGAATTAGGTGCACTGCGCGTAGAAAAGGCGCAGCAGGTACTTAATAAATGCGATATCGCCCTGCTAGTTATTGACGCAGAGCTTGGCCTCAGCGAAGAAGATAAACAGCTCTGGCAAAAAATTGAAGAGAAAAAGCTCCCCGCCCTCCTTGTGCTGAACAAAGCAGATAAACTTAGCGAAATGCAGCAGGCACTTGCTACCGTAAATGCACTCAAGCTCACCAAACACTGCTTTCTCGTCAGCACGCAAACCAAGCGTAATATTACGGAACTTAAAGAAGCAATCGCCTTCTTCCGTCCGCAGGAAGAAAAACGTCAGCTTATCGGCGATTTAATCTGTGCTGGCGATATCGTTGTCCTGGTTACGCCTATTGATAGCGCTGCTCCCAAAGGAAGAATTATCCTGCCACAGCAGCAGGTATTGCGCGATGCGTTAGATAACCGCGCTTTGGCAGTTGTTGTGCAGGAAAGCGAGCTGACATCCGCGCTGGCAAAACTTACGCAACTGCCTAAACTCGTAGTGACAGATAGTCAGGCGTTCGCCGCAGTTAATAAAATTGTACCGCCAACGGTTCCCCTCACCTCGTTTTCCATCCTCATGGCACGCTATAAAGGCAGCCTGAAAAACGCTGTCAAAGCTGTACGTGCGCTGGATACTATTAAAACCGGTGATAAAATTCTCATCAGCGAAGGCTGCACGCACCACCGCCAGTGCGGCGATATCGGTACAGTAAAACTGCCTAACTGGGTACGCCAATATACAAAAGCGGAACCAGAATTCTGCTTTACAAGCGGCGCAGAATTCCCCAGCGATTTATCACCTTACAAACTCATCATCCACTGCGGCGGCTGTATGCTGAATGAAAAAGAAATGCAGCACCGCAATCAGGTTGCTTTAAAGCAAAATGTACCGATGACGAACTATGGTATTGCGATTGCCTATATGCATGGCATCTTAAAACGCACGGTAGCACCGCTGCCAGATATTGCGAAGCTATTAGAGTAATTGGCATACTAAATAAATTTCGAGCATAAAAATACCGTACATCCATTGCAAAAACTTTGGGTGTACGGTATTTTTTATTTAATCAGCAGAGCTTTTTAAAGTTCACTTATTTAAAATAATTTACACCGGAGAGGAAAATCTTCTGATCCTTCTCACCTGCAATATTGCAGAACAAACCGGGAGCAAAGCGTTCGCTGTGACCCATCTTGCCCAAAATACGTCCGTCAGGACTGGTAATACCTTCAATTGCATACAAGCTGCCATTCGGGTTGAACGGCGTATTCATGGTCGGTACGCCCTCAGCATTGACATATTGCGTTGCTACCTGACCATTAGCAAACAGCTCTTTAATTACACTCTCAGGCGCATAGAAGCGGCCTTCGCCATGAGATACAGCAACAGCATGTTCCTCACCAGGTTCGCACAAGCTGAACCAAGGAGATTTATTGGAAACAACTCTCGTTGTTACAATCTGGGAAATATGACGGCCAATATTATTGAACGTCAAAGTCGGCGCATCGCTCGTCATTTCGCGCACTTCGCCATAAGGTACAAGGCCAAGTTTTATGAGTGCCTGGAAGCCATTGCAGATACCAAGCATCAAACCATCGCGATTCTCCAAAAGGTTACTGATTGCTTCCTTAATGCGCGGATTGCGGAACATAGT
>CAVKDE010000206.1:0-3034 GCA_963654835.1 Duodenibacillus sp.
ATATTGAAGGCGGGCGCAGCAATGTTACGCTGGAGAATTTGTTCAAGCTGCAAGAGGTGTTGGAGTGTCCTATGAAGAGCTTCTTTACGGATATAGATGGCGAGGAGCGTAAGGAGGAAAACAGCTTTACGATAAATGATTTAGCTGCTGCTTTGATGTTGGTGAAGAAGCACTGAGGTTGTTATTACAGCGATGGCTGTGATTGATAAATATCCTATTTTTATTTAATTTGCAAAATAACAGGAGGATGGTTATATGAAAAAGACAACGATTATTGCTTTAGCGATGGCTTTGGGGGTTAGCGCTGCTGGAATTGTTGAAGCTGGTGCGCCTTTAGAAAATATTGCAACTGGTGCTGGTGCGTTAGCAATTGGTGATAATGCAGATGCTTCTGGGCAAAAAGGTGTAGCTATTGGCAGCGATACAACTGCCAGCGGTTTAGATAGTATTGCTATTGGTGGGAAAACTAAAGCTGAAGGTGATGATAGTATAGCAATAGGTGATGATACTACTGCTAGTGGCATATATAGCATAGCAATAGGTGACGATATTAAATACACAGGTGATAGTGCTACTGCCTTAGGTCAGCAAGCTCATGCTACAGGTGATAATTCTGTTGCTGTTGGTATTATGACAAATGTTGATGCTGATTGGAATAAGGAACATGGTGAATGGAGACAATCTGGTACACAGTCGACTGCAGTTGGTGCGTATAGTGGTTCATGGGGTGATTATTCTACCGCAAGTGGTGCTTTTGCAAAAGCAGAAGGAAGATTTAGCACAGCTTTAGGTTATGCAAGTAAGGCGATCGGCAACACAACTACAGCAGTTGGTGCTGGTTCACAAGCTACCGCTGCAAATTCTGTGGCTTTGGGTGTAAACTCTGTAGCTAATAGAGAAGCTGGTGCTATTGGTGCTTATGCGCCTGCTGGTAACACGGAAGCTACATGGAAAGCTACAGGTGGTGCAGTATCTGTTGGTGCTGATGCTAAAGAAGCAACTGATAAGACTGCTGCTTCGCCAGAGTTAACACGACAAATTACTCATGTTGCTGCTGGTAGTGAAGATACAGATGCTGTAAATGTAGCACAACTTAGACAGGCTTTAAATGACAGTATTGGTGACAGCATTTTAAATGTAGATAACAAAATAAATAAGCTTGGCGACCGCGTGGACAAAGTTGGCGCAGGTGCAGCAGCTTTGGCAGCCTTGCATCCGATGGATTTTGATCCTGATGATAAATGGAGCTTTGCTGCTGGCGTTGGTAACTATAAAGGACAAAATGCTGCAGCGATTGGTGCCTTCTACCGTCCGGATGAAAAAGTGATGTTCAGCATTGGCGGCACGATGGGCAACGGTGAAAACATGGTCAACGCAGGCATTTCCTTTGCTTTAGACCGCACGAACCATGTAAGCAATTCTCGCACTGCTTTAGCACGCGAGGTGCTTGATTTACGCGCTCAGGTTGCCGAGATGAAAGCGATGATGGCAACAAGAGGTTTAGGCAGCCTTGATGAAGACAAGATGAAACTCTTCCCTGATGTAGCAGAAAACCATTGGGCTTACGAATATGTGGGCAAACTGGCTGCTGCCGGCATTATTGAAGGCTATCCGGATGGCAACTTTAGTGGTGATAGAATGATGAGCCGTTATGAATTTGCTGCAATGCTGTATCGTGCTATGCAAAAAGGTGCGCAGTTAGATAGCAAGATTGTAAACGAGTTTGCTCCGGAAATGGGACGCATCCGTGTAGACCGCATCAGTGGTAAAGATGGCGACCGCAATAAGATTGAGCGTGTGCGTGTAAATGGTCCTCGCAATGAGCGTGATCATTATGGCTCTAAGCTCGCAAAATAAAAAATCTAACCTTCCCCGTACTAAATAAAAAATTTGCAATAGCAGGAGGATGATTGAGATGAAAAAGACGACTATTTTTGCTTTGGCGATGGCTTTAGGGGTTAGTGCAAGTGCGTTGGCAGCGACGATGGATGTTAGCCCTGTAGATAAGGGCAATTCTGTAGATAAGAAGAATGGCATGATTTATGATGCTAGTTACGATCATAGTAAGGGTTATTTCTGGACTAATCTTGGACACTATGAAGTCGTAGACGCAGCTGGCAATAAAGTTACAGATCTGTATACTCCTTTTATTTATCATACTAATGATAAGAATTGGGATCCATCTTCTAAAAAATATGATCCTGTACATTCTGGTGATGGTAGTGAAATGCTTTGCGAAGAATCTATGGCGCGCATTACTGTTGGTGAAATGGATCGTATTTTGAAAGCATTGTATCAAAATGACTTATCTGTTTATCAGGCTGTAAATGGTGGCATTGGTGCTGATGGCGAAAAAATTGATGGCTTGAAGCAGAAAATGTTTACTAAAATTACATCTAAAGATTTAGGTAATAATAAGACTGAATATACCTATCTCACTGAAAATGATAAAGAGATTGGTAAAACATATGATACCAATACTAAAAATGCTTCGATGAATGGTAATCTTGCTTCTGATGGTACATTAACTGTTGGGGTTACTGATACTGATGGCGTTAAGAAGGAAACAACTATAAGTGGCATTGCTTCTCGCGATTATGTTGATTCTAAAATTAAAGAAAGTATTTCTAATATAGAAGTACCTGGCGCAGAGGATACAAATACTGTAACCAAAGTAACTGGTGATGCTAAAAAGTGGATTAGTGCTGAGCAGACGACAGATGCAGATGGTAATTTAAACTACGAGCTTTCTTTTAATCAGGATAAGTTAATGGATTACATAGACAGTGCTTCCGATACTATTACTACTGTTAAAGGTACAGGTCTTGCATCTGTTACGGATGACGGCAACCATAACTACACTGTTGATGTATCGGTAGATGCAGTTAAAGAGATTGCTAAATCTGTTGATACCAACACCACCAACGTATCTATGGATAACACTCGTGATTCTGAAGCAGGTACGGCAACTATTTCTGTAAAAGATTCTGATAACAATGTAGTTTCTACTACTATTGAAGACGTTGCTTCTCAC
>CAVKDE010000206.1:3044-3524 GCA_963654835.1 Duodenibacillus sp.
GCTCAAAGATTACAAAGCTACTAACGAGCGTGATAAAGAAGTTATGCGTGAAGTAATCAACAATAACTCTGAACGCATTGGGTCTTTGGAAAATAAAGTCAGTGATTTGGATACCCGTGTTAAAGAAACCAGTGCTTTAAGTGCTGCTTTAGCTGGTTTGCATCCGCGTATGACTGATGGTAACAAAGGCGAATGGATGATGAGCATGGGTCATTACAAAGGTAAAACTGCTATCGCAACAGGTCTTGCCTATGCACCTGATCAGCAAGTGATGTTTACTAGTGGTATTTCCGCAGTAGGTGGCGGGGATTATATGTTTAACATTGGTGCAACCTTTGCTCTTGATCGTGTAGACGACAAGAAGGACATTAAACTGACACGTCGTGAAGTTGACCAGATTGTACAAGATGTGAAGGCTGAAAACGCAGAACTCAAAATACGTCTGGCTAAATTAGAAGCTTTGCTTGCTAAATAACTATA
>CAVKDE010000207.1:0-3510 GCA_963654835.1 Duodenibacillus sp.
TGCGCATCAAGCACCTCTGTCAGTTTTTCGCTGACCATCTGGCAGTCATCAATTTCAACTCCGCCAGGCTTATCGAGGAAAATACGTAAGTACCAATCCTTTTCGCGAACGTATTCTACATCCACCAGCTCCAGACCGGTGTCCTGCAGAAGGGGTTCTACCATCGCAGTGATAAGTTCTTCAAGTTCTTTTGCCTGCATCAAATTCACCTCCATATTTAGTTTTGTCAGCCTCCTGGCAAAAAGTTGCAGGAAACTTCGTAATAAGCGGAAAGAGCGGGTCAGAAACCCACTCTTTCACAAGTCATACTTATATTTTCTTTTACTATTATATCATCTACCAGCGTCTTACGCAAGTAGCTAAAGACTAGATGTGGTGGTGAGATGATAAATTATTTACAAGTTAGAGCTTACTTATTTACCAGTTCTGCCGCGTTTGGTGAACGGTTCACCTTTTTCGCACAACGGGCAGTGGTTCGGATCATAAGTTTCTACATTTAAATGCAGCAATGCTTCGGTGCGCACACCAAAATCAACTTTGCCGCCGCTGCGGTCAACCAAAAGGCCTACGCCAACGAGCTCGCCGCCATGTTCTTTAACAACTTCCATAACCTCTTTAACGCTGCCACCGGTGGTAACGATATCTTCTACAACCAGTACACGCGTACCGGCAGGAATCTGGAAGCCACGGCGCAGAGTCATTTTGCCATTTTCACGCTCGGTGAAGATAGCGCGGGTGCCAAGAGCTTTGCCTACTTCATGTGCCAGCAGGATGCCGCCGGTCATAGGGCCAACAACCAGCTCTACATTATCGTTTGCGTAACGACGAGCAATTTCCTGGCACAGACGCTCAGTATATTTAGGATGTTGGAGTACGTTGAATTTTTCTACGTACATCGGGCTGTGCAGGCCGCTGGTCAGCAAAAAGTGACCATGAAGCACTGCTTCGGTTTCTTCCAACATTTTTAAGACATCTTTTTCTTCTAAAACTGCCATTTGCTTACACTCCTTTAATTTCATCAACAATTGCTAGTGCTGCTGCCTGTCTGTCCTCGGCCTTAGTAATAGGGCGGCCGACAACAATGTGGCTGCTGCCATTTTTCAGTGCGCCAGAAGGCGTTGCTACGCGCTTTTGGTCATCCAAAGAGCTGCCAGCAGGACGCACGCCCGGAGTAACAATGAGGAAATCATCGCCGCACGCTGCACGGATACCGGCTGCTTCCTTCGGCGAAGCAACTACGCCGTCCATGCCAGCTGCTTTCGCCAGCTTAGCCAGGCTGATAACCTGCTCAGCAATAGTATTTTTATAGTTCAGATCAGCAAACTGCTCATCATCCATGCTTGTTAAAATGGTAACAGCAATCAGCTTCGGCGCAGGTCTGCCTGCTGCCTCGGCAGCTTCATGCACAGCCTTTACTGCCTCGGCCATCATCTTTTTACCACCAACAGCATGTACGTTCATCATATCTGCGCCTAAATCGCTAAGCACAGTCAGAGCGTGTGCCACAGTATTAGGAATATCCTGTAATTTGAGGTCAAGAAAAACGTGCTTGCCCTGTTCCTTCAAAAAGCTGAGGATTTCGCCGCCTACTGCGTAATACAATTCCATGCCTACTTTGTAGTAGCTTACAGCATCACCTAATTCTAACACGCACTTTTTAGCCTGCTCGAATGTGGGAAAATCGAGTGCTACGATTAATCTATCATCATGTTGCATTATTTTTTCTCCTTAAATAAAGGCATACTCTCCTTGCCATTTGGCAAAGCAAGTCCAACTATTTCGTTAATGCTTTGCGCTCCATGCCTATCCAGATATGCCAACATTCCATGCGCAATCGTTTCTGCAATATCAGGCTGCACAAAGTTTGCCGTGCCTACTGCTACCGCACTTGCGCCTGCCAGCATAAACTCAATCGCATCTTCTGCGCACATAATGCCGCCCATGCCAATGATAGGAATATGCACAGCCTGCGCCACCTGATAAACCAGGCGCACGGCCACAGGACGCACGGCCGGGCCGCTCAAACCGCCGGTAACATTGCCCAGCACCGGGCGTTGACGCTCAATATCAATCTTTGTGCCAAGCAGCGTATTAATCATAGAAATTGCATCTGCACCAGCAGCTTCCACCGCCTTTGCCATCACCACAATGTCCGTAACGTTCGGCGAAAGTTTGGCAATAACCATTTTGCTGGTGTTTTCTTTAACTGCACGTACAACACTAGCAGCTGCCTCCGGCACAGTGCCGAAAACAATGCCGCCTTCTTTAACGTTAGGACAGGAAATATTAATTTCCACTGCGTCCACACCATCTACGTCCAGCTTTTTAGCTACTGCGCCATATTCTTCCGGCGTATGACCGTAAATATTAACAATAACAGGCACGTCATATTTTTTGAGTTCAGGCAGAGTGTGCTGCAAGAAGTATTCACTGCCAGGATTTTCCAAACCAATGCAGTTGAGCATACCGGAAGGAGTTTCCACAGCACGCTGGCCCTTATTGCCATAAGCAGGCTCTAAAGAAGTGCCTTTAACAGTAACTGCGCCCACTTTTTCCAGATCAAGAAAATCCGTAAACTCCAGGCCAAAACCGAAGGTACCGGAACCGGTAGTAACAGGTGTAGCCATTTTAAGGCCAGCAATATTAACAGCCAAACGGCCTTCATATAATGCTTTTACCATTCTCCTACCTCCTCTGCCCAGAACACAGGTCCATCCTTGCACACTTTAATGCGTTTGCCAATGCCCTTGCCTTCGCAGGCACAGGAAAGGCATGCGCCTAAACCGCAAGCCATATATTTTTCCAGTGATACCTGGCATTTTACGCCAGCCTCCAGGCAGGCAGCAGCCACAGCACGCATCATCGGCACAGGACCGCACACATAAACGCAGTCATAAACGCCGCTAGCGAGCAGCTCCGGTAACAATGCCATAACCGTGCCTTTTGTGCCTACGCTGCCATCATCTGTAGTCAAATGCACCTTGCTGCATAAGCCTTCGTACATATCACTCCAGAACAGTTCTTCTGCCGTGCGTCCGCCCATGAGGATATCGCTTGCGCCTACGCCAAAGCCTTCTGCCAAAAACAGCAGCGGCGCAAGGCCTAAGCCACCACCAACTAAAAGCGGTTTTTGCGCGCTCATATCAAAGCCATGGCCTAAAGGACCGACGATGCTCAGCTCATCACCGCTGCAAACATCAGCAAGGATATGCGTTGCTTCACCAATCAGACGATAGATAATGGTAAAAGAACCTTCTGCTCTGTTTACTCCCGCTACGCCGAAGGGACGGCGCAGCAGCGGAGCAGTATTTTTGCACACCTTCACGTTCACAAACTGTCCGGGGACAGCTTGTGCAGCGATTTCAGGTGCGTATACATTCAATAATTTTGTCGTACTATTTAAAACCCGTTGACCAATAACCTTAGCAATCGCAATAGTTTTAGACATAATCAGTCCTCCCAGGTTAAATCCTGCAGAGCGATAACGCTTACTACACGACGACGGCGCAT
>CAVKDE010000208.1:0-3501 GCA_963654835.1 Duodenibacillus sp.
GCTTTCTATATATGCATAAGGAAGGTAAGAAAAATGCAAAGCAAAAAGAAATGGATTTTCTTAATTATTATTCTCGCTGCCATTGCAGGTGCAGCCTTTTATTTTCTCTACTTCGTGCGCACGCCGGCCTATGCGCTCAACCAGGCGCGCCTCGCTGCCGAGCAGCACGACACTACTAAATTCAGCCGCTATGTAGATGTCCCTTCGGTCATGGATAACGCGTTTGAAGATATTATCAAGGCAGAAAGCAAAATCAACCACGATAACATCTTCTCCAATCCTTTCGCCTTAGGCATCCTGCATATGTTAAAGCCTTCTGTTGTTGATTTAATGACAAAAGAAGCACTGGATAAAGTAGCAGCAAAAAAAGAAGAAACAACTCAGCAGCCTGCAGCTGACCCTGTTCCCGACGCTATGAAACGCAATATGGAGCGTCACATTCCTATCGGCAAGCTGCAAGTAAAAGATTTGCAGCTCACCAAGCATGACGGTGAAACCGCAACTGCCAGCATCGTGCTGCACGATAAAGATATGGATAAAGATTTCGTCGCCGAACTTGCCATGCAGCGCAATGACAAAGGCGATTGGCAGATTAAAAAGGTAAGCAACCTCGCCGAGCTGATTGTACAGCTGGACGCAGCCAAACGCGCTAAGCAGGCAGCACTGAACAAACCTATCTTAGAACGCCTTAACAAAGCACTCGCCACTACGGGAGAACGCCTGACCATCAACAAAGAAACGAATCCTGCGGGAGAAGCAGGTGCGACGCTCACAGCTACTATTATGGCAAAAAATACGGGTGCAGCACAAATCAACCGTATGTATTATGATGTCATGGTGCTTGACGAAAAAGGCGAGCAGCTGTATTCCTATCCCGAACATTATCAGGGAGCCATCGCTCCCGGGCAGGCTATCGAGCTGACCACGACAAAAAAGCTCAACGCCCTTTTGCCTGATGATAAAAAACTCATGGGCATGGATATCAGTAAAGAAAAAATTAAAATCCAGGTTACTTACATCGCTTATGATAACGGTGATGTGCTCTCGCCTAATGAATTTATAGAATAAAAAAGAAGGCAAAAAGCCTACAACGCAAGATTTCACGTCTTGTCCGTTGTAGGCTTTGTTTTTGTCCTAAACAAATTTTAGAAGAGATTTTTACACCAAATTACATTTTCTCTTCTTTAACGGGTCAGTTTTTCAATATGGCAGCTATGCACCTTAGTTTTCTTGTCATAGTTAAGCCCAACCAGCAGAATATTATCCGTAAATCCCTGCAAAGCAAGAGGGTATTTCTTCTCTTTAATCTGCGTCATAGCAGACTCCGCACTTTGATTCCATTTCAGCTCCACCAAAAGTGCCGGATAATCTTTTTCATACTGCTTTTTAGGCAGATACACAAAATCAGCAAAGCCTCTGCCTGTCGGCATTTCCCGCACAGGTTTAAAATAATATTGCATCGCGCTTAAATAAGCTATTGTCAGCACACTGCTTAAAGAATTTTCATTGTTATATTGAATCACAGACGCATATTCCATATGCACATTTTCAATCAGCTTAGCCAGTTCTTCTTCCTCCAGCTCAAGTGTTGCCTCGAGCACAGCTTGTGAAAGCTTTTGAAAATCTATAAATTCATTCCAAGCTGTTTCTTCAAGCGCGTCAAAAAATTCACTACGTATTTCTTCGTTAGGCACATAAGCTTTCTTTTCCTGCCCATTATAAGCCAGATACCCCAAGTGAATCAAAGATGTCATAACATCATTTTTATTTTTAAACGTCACCATATCATTCTGATAGGTACTTGTCCGCACAGAAACAGTATCACCGGAAAGCATAGCTACAATATCTGTCTTCAAACCGTCAAAGTTCATATTAATCAAAGGTACAATAGATTCATAAGTTCCTGTCTGTGACCAATAGCTTTGAAAAGTACCTCTTAACATCAAACTTACAACTGCACGAGGATTATACACATGATAATCACCAAGCTGATATCCGTCATACCAGCGTTTGAGCTCTAAAAAATTTTTATGATAAATTGCACACAAGTCTTTTACTTCATCTTCAGTAAAACCAATATATGCTGCTAAAGCACCAGGATCAACCATTGTATATTCATCAAAATTATTTAATGCAGATTGGGTATTATATTTTTTGATGGGCAAAATGCCTGTCAGATAAGCTAGTGCTATATATTTTGTCGGTTCTGTACCTTTGAAAAGATCTCGCAAAAAATCAATATACTCACCTTGCACAGCCTTATTTTGCGCCTTATCCCTAATTAAAACATCCCATTCATCAATAATAACAATAAATCTATTGCCTGTAGCTTCGTTAATATAGCTCAAAGCTCCGGCAATATTATTAACTTCTTCCGGTATAACAGATTTATAAATAGCTCTAAGCTCTTCTAAAACAGCTTTAACAATAAACTGCACTGTTTTTTCAGCGCAGCCTGCCTGCCCGCAGCACCATTGCACATCAAAATGAATCACATCATATTGATTAAGATACTTAGTGAATTTAGCACTCTGTTCAATGGCCAATCCGGAAAAAAGTTGTCTTGAATCACAGCCTTTGCTATAATACGCCGCGAGCATATTGGCCGTAATGGATTTGCCAAAACGCCTTGGACGGCTATTACAAATAAAGCCTTGCGGTGTTGCCAAAACTCTATTAGTAAAATCTAACAGCATTGTTTTGTCTACATAAATTTCTGCGTTAATAGCAGTCTGAAAAGCACCATTATCAGGATTTACGAATCTACCCATCTTGCACCCCCTGTATCTTAAAAAGTATATATATTATTATAGCATAAATTGCCCACAAAAAAATAACCGCCCCTCGCCAAAGTTGCGGTTATTTTTAACTAGTATCTCAGCGGGCTAACCGTCTATCGGAGCACCTCTTTGTATTTATAGTATAACATCAGTAAAATTTAATTGCAAGAGCAGGCGCAAGATTTCACAATTGCGTCTGCTTTTTTACATACCATTTTTTAGAAGAGATTTTTGTAATAAATTACACTTTTCTCTTCTTAAATCAGCATAAAATTTATAATAACCAGTGAAACATACCAAAATAGGAAAATACACACAACACTGAAACGCCCAATGCAGAAACGCCAAACATTTGCATAAACAAATTCTGCTGCTGCTTCTGGTTGGCATTCGCTGCCGAAGCATAAGCAGCTAGTGCCAAAGCTCCACCAGTAGAAAGCGGGCTAATCGCGGCAACATGAGAAATCGTCGTAATAGAAGAGGCCAGCTCTATCTCATTAACGCCGCCAAGCTGCTGCGCGATATGCGGAACAGTAGGAATTAAAGTAGGCATAACTACACCGCTGCTTGAACTAAACCAGCTCATAACGCCGGATGTCAATCCCATCACCGCAGCTGCTGTTTTCGCATTCATAATGGAAACAAGTGCAGCCGAAAGCACCTCAATGCCTCCCAAATCAATAATAAGCTGCATCAGCACGCCCACACCAGTAATCAACAG
>CAVKDE010000209.1:0-3493 GCA_963654835.1 Duodenibacillus sp.
GATAAGTGCAATTGCTAAAAATATAAACACTAGTCTGTTCTTCCTCACATTACTACCTTCCCTTCATCTCAGGATATAATCCATCCCTAAAAGTTCTTATTCCGTCAATAGTTCTCGTGCCGCTGGCATACATATAAATAAGCGGTATATAATAGACACGTTTATTTTTTACTGCTTTAATATTTCTAAAAGCACGATTACCATATATCTTTTGCAACGTATAATTATTATTTTGTGTTCCCTTTGCACTAACCATAAAAATAACGTCCGGGTTTAGCATAATCAAAGTTTCCGCATCAATGTTATGCCCACACTCAACCAACTCTCCACCAAGTTTTTTTATCATATCCCCACCTAAGCGGCTTTTATCATATGTAATAATACTATTGCCCATAAATTCAAGTATTAAGACTCTTTGCTTACGTTGCCCTTGAACTTGCTTCTGCACATAATCAACTGTAGTTTTTATTTCCGCAATAAGTTTATCAGTATCTTGCTTATGATTAAAAACAATACCCATATCATTTAAAAAAGTATATTCATCTTCGACCGTCCCCACAGGCAAAACTGCATTAGAATTAGCTACAATATAAGTATTAACCCCTCTTTTATGCCAAAAAGCAGTATCACGCAATACTCTTGGTGAAAATGTAGATTGCCAACCAATAATTAAATCTGGTCTATACATTAAAACCGTCTCTAAGTCAAAGTTAAATTCGTTTATTTTCGGAAGTTTATTCACTTTATGCTGATATCCATCACTAAATTTTCTAGTATCTGTTCCTGCAAAAGCTGCGCCAATAATAGTCTTTTCTTCATCAATAGCCATAAGTACTTCCATAATATTCTGATGATGTGCAACTACTCTCTCTGGCTTTTTGATAAAAGTTTCTTCTATGACACATCTATTTGAAGCATAATTCTTTATTGTTATAGGATAATAAGTCTCAATAGCGTTTTCTTCTATTTTTTCATTATTGGCTTCTAGTCTACAACCAGATAAATTTATCGCTACCAATAGCAGGCAAAAAAATTTTAACATCACAATCTTCCTTAAAATAAAGTAGTAAGACGCACCTAGGCACGCCTTACCACTTCTTCTAAATTCATTTAGAAGGTATATTTCATACCAACCATGAAGCATCTTGCAGGCATAGCACCAGCACCAATACCATTACGAGATTTATAAACAGTTTCATAGCCTTCGTTAGTGAGGTTAGTAACAGCAATATAAGCACTCATATCTTTTTTGATTTCATAATTTAAATTCCAATCTAAAATCAAGAATCTATTATCAGAGAAAGCACTTGTATTGCAGCCAGTATACCAGTTAGTTAAAAGTCCGGTAGATAATTTACCATTTTCATAGCTTAAATTCAAAGAATAATGATTTTGTGGGCTCAAGCTATTGATAGCAACATTGATATCATCAGAATTTTTATATTCCCAATTAGGGTCTAAAACCCAGCCATTTTTGGCTTTCCATTCATCTTTAGAATGAGCATAAGCACCACTTACTGTGAAATGATCATCAAATTTATGGTCAATAGTAATATTGAAGGACTTTTTATCCTGTTTAGCATTTACCGCTGTAGACTTCCAATCATTATCAGCATCACTCCAAATAGGCAGAGTTGCAATGGCGTTACTCATTCTCGTGTAATCATAATGAACACCTAAGCTTGTTTTATCCGATAAATCTTTACGGAAGCCAATAGTATAAGCATCGCCTTTTTCATCCTCTAACGGAGTTTTAAACACACCATCAGTCAAAGAATAGTCACCGGGACGCAGCGGACGGCAAATTTTACTCCAACCAGCATACATACTACTGCTATCATCAAACATATACTGAGCATTTAAAGCAGGAGTAAGCGTAGATACATTACCTTTATCATCATAAGCGACTTTATTACCACTTCTATCAGTCATATCTGTATTAACAGATTTATAATAAGAATATCTGATAGCAGGAGTAACATCAAATTTATCACTAACATGAATCTTATCTTGTACATAGCCAATAATCGAATCACGTTTCAGGTATTGAGAAGTATTTGATTTACTATTAGTTGCAGTGTGCTTAGCTTTATCGTAAGTAACACTAGCAATAATATCATTTACACCAACGCTTTTAGCAAGCTGCAATTCTAAGCCACGATTTTTTTCAGCATGAATTGTTCCAGCAGCATTAGGATCACCATAATGTGAAACCCAATTTTTTATAGTATCTGCATCAGCAGTTCCGGGGAACGGAGCCAAATTAGCATCCATCCAAGCCTGCAACTGCGCATCTGTTGCGCCATCAGGATACTTAGAATTATAATCAGTAAAACCACTACCACCGCCAGAACCAAATACAGAGAACTGCTGTTGGCCTCTAGTAATATATCTATGATTCTGATTATATAATCTTACAAAGCTATCCATACCATTTTCTTTATCAAATGTATAAGTAACATCAATATCATTATGTATAAATTCATTCTGATAACCATACAAAACACGGTTGTTATAAATAGTACGCCAACCAGGAATATTACTTTCACCAGATAATTTATTAGCACTAGCAACTTTATTATTAGCATCTAATTTGCCTACAATATAGTTAAACATAACTCGCTGCCAATCAGCTTTGTTCCAATATTTAGTACTCGGCGCAGTTACAGGATAACCATCTTCACCAGATTTATGATTATACCAAATTTTTAAATTTTGCTTTTCATTAAAGTCTTTATCTAAGCGCAGGTTAACACCTTCTTCTTTCCAACGGGAACCTGGTAAAGTACCTACAGCACCTGTCGTACCATCTTTATATTTAGTGTTACCAGAACGCTCTCTATTGGCAGAAATAAAATAATGCCATGAATTATCATCACCAGCACTACCAGAATAACTCAAAGAATAATTATGTTTGCTCCACGAACCAGTAGATAAATCAATAGTACCTACATTCTTTTCGCCACCTTTTCGCGTAATGATGTTTATTACGCCACCAACAGCATCAGGTCCATAAATAGAAGCACCTGGTCCTTTAATAACCTCAATTTTATCTATGTTGGCCATATTAGTAACTTGATCTAAGATAACACCTGTACCTTTACCGCCACTAGTACTTGTAGTGCTTACACGTGCACTAGCAGAATTATCTACCCTACGTCCATCAACAAGAATTATTACTCTAGTATCGCCATTAATAGCTACGCCATTATTATATTGTGAGCCAAAACCATATTCACCACCACGAAAACCAGGGTTTTGAAAGGAAACACCTGGTACACGTTTAATCGCTTCTGAAACATCAGTGTAATGACGTTTCTCAATTTCTTCGCGAGTAATGACCTTAACATCGCCACCAGTACGGTAGTAAGATTGTTCTGTAATAGTATCACCGAATTTATTTTTTGTTGCATCAGCTTCTACTACAACAGCATCTAGAGTATATTCATTTAAATGTTCATCAAATGCTGCGCTAGCACTTGCACACATGCCT
>CAVKDE010000210.1:0-3462 GCA_963654835.1 Duodenibacillus sp.
CATAGCTGATTGCACCAGCGCACCGCTTTGCTCAACAGGCATTTTCACCACACCGGCAACAATCAGAATCGGTGCGATGTTGGCTACGAACATAGCTAAAATATGCTGCAAGCCAAAGGGAACAGCTTTACTGACAGAAATTTTACCATCTAATTCATAAATAGGATCTACATTTTGCTTTTCGCTCATCATTCTTCCTCTTGTCTAAAGATTACGGTATTGTTTTTCGCATCCATTTTCTCAATGATTGCTAAAGAATGCAGATTAATACCAGCTTTGCGCAGCTTATCGCCACCGCCCTGGAAACCTTTTTCAATGGCTACGCCTACGCCTTCAACCGTGCCGCCTGATTGACGCACAATGTCAATCAGGCCTTCCAGTGCGCAGCCATTAGCAAGAAAATCATCAATAATCAGCACGTGATCCTCTTTAGACAAAAAGCGTTTAGAAACAACCACATCATTATATTTGCTATGCGTATAGGAATAAATCTGTGTAAAATAAACATCTTTATCCATATTGCTGCCGCTAGATTTTTTAGCAAAAACAACAGGCACGCCAAAATACATCGCTGCTACGCAGGCAATGCCAATACCAGAAGCTTCAATCGTCAAAATTTTGTTGATAGGACGATCAGCAAACAAACGCTTCAGCTCTTTGCCCAGTTCAGCAACAAAAGGCACATCAATCTGGTGATTCAAAAAGCTGTCAACTTTGAGAACATTACCGCTTTTAATGACACCATCTTTAAGAATTTTTTCTTCTAACAATTTCATCGTTAAACCCTCCGCTCTGCACAAAATCACTTTTAAATATAAAGATTATTTTATCACAAGCAGGCACCTTGGTAAAGATATTTTGCGCTTCTTGAGCATATTTTTCTAATCTGCAAGAATTTTTACGCTGCTGCCTGTTCCCTGCGTGCTTGTTGTTTTGGTAACAATGATTTTCTTATCAATCATTTCCTGCAAATCATGCACATGGGAAATGATACCGACAAGCCTTTGGCCTTCGCTTAGCCCCTGCAGCGTAGCTACCGCTTGCTGCAGGGCACTATCATCCAAAGAGCCAAAGCCTTCGTCTACAAACATTGCATCCAGTTGAATACCGCCTGCGCTAGACTGCACCTCATCAGCCAATCCAAGTGCCAAGGCCAGCGATGCCATAAACGATTCGCCACCACTTAATGTTTTTACGCTGCGTTCACGGCCACTATAATGGTCGTCTACCACTAAATCAAGGCCTGTTTTGCTGTTACCGGTTTTAGTTTCTTTATCCTGCAAGCTGTCACGACGCAGTTCATACTGACCGCCTGTCATTTTTAAAAGACGCGTATTCGCACGCCTTAAAATCCTGTCAAAATAATGCATCTGGATATAGGTTTCCAAATTTACGCGCTTTTTACCCGTCAAGGTTCCATTCATCGTAGCAGATAAATTGCCAATATATTGCAGCTCGCTCTCGCATTGCTGCAGCTTGGCTAAACATTCTCCAGCAGCTTGCTGCACGCGCCTATTATTAGTATAAGCTGCATAAAGCTGCTTTTCCTGAGTCAAAAGTGCCTGCTTTTTATTGGCAAGCTCCTCGCTCTGTTGGCGCAAAGCATCTTCATTGACCCCAGCAGCCAACTTCTGTTGCTCTGCCAAAAGCTGCTCACGCTCACCTAAAAGGCTCTGCGCTGCTGCTAAATCCTGCGTGCACTTCTGCGCCGCAGCCAGTGCAGCAGCGTTGTCTTCCTTCTGCTGCTTAATCGCAGCTTCCAGCTGCGCCTGCTGCTTAGCTTGCTGCTCCAGTGGCTGCAATTTTGTTTTGAGAACAACTAGTGCAGAAGCAATCTGTTCTAATGCCGCCTCTAAAGCTGACGATAAATCATCTAGCGATGTGCAATTTAAAAGCTCTACGCTTTTTTGCAAAAGCAAAGATTTTTCCTGCCCACATTGCTGGAATAAAGCTTTTCCCTGTCCTGCCAGCTTGCCTAAATATTCTTTAGCTGCGTCACTTTCAAGCTGCGCTGTCTTTACCTGTTTTTCGTCAGGTGCCTTATCGGCCAGCTTTGCCAACTGCGGATGCACGCACGAACCACACACCGGACACGGCTCACCCATGGCTAAATCTTTTGCCAAAAGCCCTGCTTGTGCACCCAAAAATGCACCATAAAGCTTATTATAATAAGCAGCCTTTTGCAAAGAAACTTTATTAGCTGCCAGGTAATCCGCACGCTTAGCTGCCAGTTTTTGCTCCGCCTGCTGATAACGTTTGAGCATTTCCTGCAGCTGCTCCAAATCACGCTGACGCACATTAAGCTTTTGCAGTTCTCCCTGCTGCTGCGCCAAAGCAAGAGCAGCCTGCTGTGCTGCACTAAAAGTTGTTTCCAGCTCTTGCAGTTTCTTCTCACGCTGCACTTTCAGCTCTGCTTCGCTAGCAGCACGTTCCCTAAGCCTTGCTACATCCAGCCTGCCTACAGCAACCTGTTTTTCTAAAAACTGCTGTTTATCTACTGCACTTAACTGGTTAGTAATCTCCGTAATATTTTTCTCCAGCTCCGCAACTTGTACCTTAATTTGCTGCTGCTCGCGCTCTGCATCAGCCAGCAATTGAGCAAGCACAGCGAGAGTATCCTGCCAAAAACCGATAAAATGCTGCGCACTCCACTGCGTCAGTTTTTCCTTAGCCTCTTCGTCATAACAGATGATACTGTTTAAGGACTGCTCCGCGCTGCGCTGCAGCTCTGCATAGGCTGCTTTTTGCGCACTTACCGCCTGCTTTAATTCATCCTGTACCCTTTGGTAGAAAGATGTGTTAAACAAATCACGAAAAATTTTACTGCGCTCATCAGTATTCGTATCTAAAAATTTGCGGAACTGGCCTTGGGCAATCATCGCAATCTGTGTAAACTGCTTATGATTTAATCCTAAAAGCTCACAAATCTTCTTGTCCACTTCACCAATCTTCGTGAGTAGCGCACGTTCATCAGGAAAGCTGAGCTCCGCCTTAGCTTTCTCCACCGTCATCCCTGTGCCACGCTTTGCTGGACGCAGATATTCCGGGTTACGCAAAATATGATATTCTTTCCCTTGAAAAAGGAAGCTAAGTTCTACAAAAGTCGGCGTATCACTATCAGCATATTGGCTGCGCAGCATAGAAGCATCACGCACACCACCACTTGTTTCGCCATATAAAGCATAAGAAATCGCATCAAAAATAACTGTCTTGCCCGCGCCTGTATCACCTGTAATCAAATACAAGCCTTGTCTACCTAGTAAAGTAAAATCTATCTCTGTTCTCACTGCATAGGGACCAAAAGCACTAACTACTAACTTTAAAGGTTTCATAGCAGCTCACCTCCCAGCTTCTCTAACAGCTTCATCAGATACGTCTGCTGCTTTACATCCATCTGCTGATTGTTCTGCTGTGCAAAAAAATCGTTCATTAACTCCAACGGAGTTTTTTCTTCAGCCGCTT
>CAVKDE010000211.1:0-3439 GCA_963654835.1 Duodenibacillus sp.
CTGTATATCAATGGGAAAGAGACCTGCTGTCTGTGCGCTGTCAACGATAAATTTTAAGTTATGTTCATGACAAAATTCGCCCACTTTGGCAACAGGCAGAAGCGTGCCGCAGACATTGCTGGCGTGCGTCATAATAATAGCTTTTGTATTGGGGCGGATGAGCTGCGGCAATTTGTGTAATAAAAGGCAGCCTTCGCTATCTACGGGGATGCGGGAGAAGGTGATTTGGTTGCTTGCCGTAACGTCATTTGTAAGCTCTGCGCCGATTTGCTGCAGCGGGCGCATAACAGCGTTGTGTTCTAAACTGCTCACGAGCACGTGGTCCCCGGGGCGGAGATAGCCTTTGATAATGACGTTGAGGGCTTCCGTGATATTTTTGGTAAAGACAACGTTTTTAGCATCTTCTGCGTGGAAAAAATCGCACAGCAGTTGGCGGGCTTCGTAAACAGCATCCGCTGCGTCATAAGCATTGCTAGCTGTGCTGCGGTTGATGTTGATGCCGCTTTCTGTCATATATTTATACATCGCTTCGGCCACTTCTAGTGGCTTGGGAAACGAGGTACTGGCGTTATCAAGATAAATATTTTGCATAAAAATTTCCTCCACCATCATTGTAGCATAAGTCGCAGGCAAAGGCGAATAAATAGCTGACAGCTCTTGAAGCTAAACATAGTAATGTGCTATACTTCTAATGAATGTACTTTTTATGAGGTGGAAACAGTGAAAAATGAACAAGTAACGATTATAGCGACAGGCGCAGTTATTGGTTTAATTGCGTCGCTTTTAGTTTTTTTCGGTAATCCTGCTAACATGGGTTTTTGTATTGCCTGCTTTTTGCGTGATACGGCAGGCGGACTTGGTTTGCACACTGCTAAGGCTGTGCAATATATCCGTCCGGAAATCAGCGGCCTGGTGCTGGGCGCACTGGGAGCTGCCTTTTTGCATGGCGAATTTTCGCCGAAGGGTGGCAGTTCGCCGCTTACACGTTTTGTGCTTGGCTTTTTTGCTATGATTGGCTGTTTGGTGTTTTTAGGCTGCCCTTTCCGTATGCTTTTGCGCATTGCAGGTGGTGATTTGAACGCGCTTGTGGGTTTAGTTGGCTTTGCGGGCGGTATTTATGCGGGTATTTTCTTCTTGAACCGTGGCTACAGCTTAAAGCGTACTTATAAAATGACGGCGATGGAAGGCAGCCTGCTGCCTGCTATAGCTATTGCTCTTTTAGTGCTGCTTGTGAGTGCGCCTGCTTTTATTCATTTTACCAAAGCTGGCGGCGGGCCTGGCGCAATGCACGCAGCTGTGGCACTAAGCCTTATCGCAGGCCTAGGTGTGGGCTATTTAACGCAGCGCACGCGCTTTTGCATGATCGCCGGTATCCGTGATTTGATTTTATTTAGAGAAACCAAGATGCTCTGGGGTTTTGCTGCTGTGGTTGTTGCAGCTTTAGTGGCAAACTTTGCTTTAGGGGCGTTTACCGGCAAAGTGTTTTTTAAACTGGGCTTTGCAGCGCAGCCTATCGCGCATACGGATGCACTGTGGAATATTTTAGGCCTGTTCCTCGCAGGTTTTGCCTGCGTGCTTTTGGGTGGCTGCCCGATGCGTCAGCTGGTGCTGGCAGGTGAGGGCAATTCTGATAGCGCAGTGACGCTTTTAGGGCTGCTCGTGGGTGCAGCGTTTGCACATAACTTTGGCTTGGCTTCCAGCGCGAACGGCCCTACGGCTAATGGTCAGGTGGCTGTTGTTATTGGCATAGTTGTTGTAGCTTTAATTGCTTATTTTAATACGTATAGAAAATAAGGAGCATGAAAATGGAAATTATTGATGCAAGAGGCCTTTCCTGCCCGGAACCTGTAATTTTAACGCGTAAGGCGATGATGAGCGGTGCAGCTTTTTATGAAGTAATTGTAGATAACAATACGTCTAAAGAAAATGTTACCCGCTACGCAGAGCATCAGGGTTATACGGTGAAAGTAACGGAGCAGGGCGGCGAATTTACGCTGCATCTTAGCAGATGATGCAGTTTATCGCCACATTTTTTTCGCACTTTGGCGCAGTGCGCTTTGCGCATCTTTGCAAGGAGCGCGGCTGGCAGGCGGAGGTGCGCCCTGTGCCGCGCGCTTTAAGCAGCAGCTGTGGTAGCTGCGTGTATTTTACTACGGCAAGCGCAGGCGAAGCAGCGAAGCTGCGCACGCCGGAGCTGGAACAGCTGGTGCGTGACGAGGCAGGCTATCCTGTGCTGTATAAGGCAGAGGAATAGCACGCGAGGTGAACTATGGAAAATGAAGTAAAATTAACTAAACTTGCAAGCTGCGCCGGCTGTGGGGCGAAGGTGGGCGCGGGCACGCTATGCCAGCTTTTGGGAGGCTTTCAGACGCATTACGACCCTAAGCTTTTAGTGGGCTATGACAAAAG
Organism: Duodenibacillus sp.; assembly: GCA_963654835.1. Taxonomy (GTDB): domain Bacteria; phylum Bacillota; class Negativicutes; order Acidaminococcales; family Acidaminococcaceae; genus Phascolarctobacterium_A. Next base: position 2,410 of record CAVKDE010000211.1, read on the forward strand.
TGATGATGCTAGCGTTTATGCTGTAAGCGATGCTTTGGCGATAGTGCAGACGACGGATTTCTTCCCGCCGATTGTGGATGATCCTTTTTTATACGGGCAGATTGCGGCGACGAATGCGCTAAGTGATGTGTATGCGATGGGTGGCGAGCCTAAGCTGGCACTCAACATCATGTGCATTCCGGAAAAGATGGATAAAGCCACGGTGCAGGAAATTTTGCGCGGCGGTTACGCCAAGGCCTATGAGGCAGGCGCAATTATCACCGGCGGGCACACCATTCACGGCGCAGAGCCTATTTATGGCCTAGCGGTGACAGGCTTTGTGCATCCTAAAAAAATTTGGAAGAACAGCGGCGTTCGCCCGGGGGACGTGCTGATTTTAACCAAGCCTCTCGGCGTAGGCATTTTAACAACTGCGGCGAAGGCGGATTTAGTAGCCAAACCTGTGCTGGAAAAATTATACGCGCAGATGAGCACACTCAATAAATATGCGCATGATGTGCTGGTAAATTACAGCGTACACGCCTGCACGGATGTGACCGGCTTTGCGCTTTTGGGTCACAGCCTGGAGATGGCGCAGGGCAGCTGTGTTACGCTGCACATCAAAGCGCAGGCCGTGCCTTATCATCAGGAAGCATACGAAATGGCGGAGATGGGGTTCATTCCTGCGGGAGCATATCGCAACCGCGATTTTGCGCAAACGCATGTGAAAGTGCTAGGCGAAGTTCCCCGTGCCTTGCAGGATATTTTTTACGACCCGCAGACGAGCGGCGGCCTTTTGTGCGCTGTGCCCCAAGAAGAAGCGGGCGCGTGCCTTGCTGCTTTGCAGAAAGCTGCGCCGAGCGCGGAAGTTATTGGTTATGTAACGGAAAGGCTGGACGCAGAGATTTATCTGGAAGCATAAAACTTAAAATTTTTAGCGGTAATGTGGCTGGTGTGCTAGCCTGTTACCGCTTTTTTAATCTTATATTATAACCGCAAAAACAATGAGAAAAAGAAAGTTTTGCGGTTATAATCGCAAAAGTGATTGAAA
>CAVKDE010000212.1:0-3409 GCA_963654835.1 Duodenibacillus sp.
ATGCAGGATGGAGGAAAAATTTGGATTTTCCATCTGCGTAAGGATGTTTATTTTCATAATGGTACAAAATTTAATGCTGATGCAGTAATTGCCAATTTTGATAGAATGAAAAAAGGCTATAAACGTTCTTCGTTTTATGGCTTGAATATGGAAATGTATTATCCGTCGTTGTTGAAGTATGAAAAACTTGATGAGTATACAATTAGACTTATTTTTAAAGAAGCAAATATTAATGAGCTTTATAAAATGACTGATTTTGGCAGTCCTATGTATGCTCCTGAATGTTTGGCAGAAGATGGTAATTTTAGAAGTGTGGCTATAGGTACTGGTCCATATAAAATTACGGAGAACGTATTAAATAAATATGTTGTTTTGAAACGCAATGACAACTATTGGGGAGAAAAGGGAAAAATAAAAAAATTTATAGTGCGGAGCATTCCTAATACAGATACACGTTATGCAGCTTTAAAATCAGGCGAGATTGATGGTGTTGTTGATATCAATGCTATACCACCATTTTTAGCTGATGAAATAAAGAAAGATAAACGCTTTGGCGTAGCAACAAATAAATCAACGATGATTCGTTATCTTTGCATAAATGGAACTAAATTTCCTTTTAATGATGTACGTATGCGGCAAGCAGTTAACTTAGCTATTGATAGAAAAGATTTGGTTCATAATATGTATCTTGATTATGCTGAACCTACAATTAATATACTTAATTACACTAGTCCTGGACATAAAGTAATACCTGTTAAATATGATTTGCAGGAAGCAAAGCGTTTGGCTCATGAAGTTTTAGGTGATAAACGCTGCGAAATAACGTATTGCATTAATGGAAATGAGCCTTTACAAAAAGGTGAAGCAGAGATTATTGCTTATTGGTTGCAGGAGATTGGCTTAGATGTAAAAATTCAATCATTAGAATATGCTACTGTATCAAAAATGATGCGTAAAGGTGAGTTTAATATTGTGCGTATTCAAAAAGGGTTAGCTAATGGTGATCCGTATAGCGCATTGTATACATTCATTATGCCTGACGGTGCTTTAAATGTTGGTAATAGCTCTGGTTATAATAATGCTGAAGTTACTGCGTTAATGCATAAGGTAGCGCATATAACGGATGAGCAGGAAAGACAGCGTATTTTCGATAGAGTACAAGAAATTGTCGCTGAAGAACAGCCTGTCATTCCTCTTTTCAACGACATGAACATCGTTGCCTACAACAAACGCCTGAAAAATTATAAACCCTTAATCTACGGCGTGGATTTGAGTAAGGTAGAATTGGCGGAAGAAAATGATTAGATACTGTTATCGAAGAATTTTATTATCTGTACCGGTACTTTTGGGCATCAGCCTGCTGGCGTTCGTCCTCGGCGTTCTTTCTCCCGGCGACCCGGCGGAGTTCGCCCTAGACCAGAATGGTTTAGACGCACCCACGGACGCACAAATCGCCGCTATGCGCGAAGAGCTTGGCTTGAACCGTCCTCTTTATGTGCAATATGCAAGCTGGTTGGCGCACGTTTTAAGTGGTGATTTTGGCAGCAGTTATATTACAGGTAAAGATATTTTACAGGAAATTCTCCTGCGCCTGCCGGTAACGGTGGAGCTGGCGGTGCTGGCACTTGCCATTGCGGCCATTTGCGGTATTGGCGCAGGCACGTTGTGTGCTGTGTATAAGGATAGCACGCTGGATAAGGCGATGCAGTTTTTGACTAATGTGCTTTTGGCTGTGCCAGGTTTTTGGCTGGCACTTTTAATGATTTTATTATTCAGCGAAACGCTGCGCCTATTGCCGACAAGTGGCAGTGAGAGCTTGCGCTATTTTATCCTGCCTGCGCTGGCGGTTTCCTTTTCTACAATGGCAACAGTGTGCCGTTATATGCGTAGCGCACTTTTGACTGAATTTGCGGCGCAGTATTTTCTTGTGGCAAGGGTGCGCGGCATCAGCAGGATGAAGCTGCTTTTTTGTTATGCCTTTCCTAATGCACTGCTGCCTGTAATTGCGCTGTTGGGTAATTATCTGGCAAGTATTTTAGGCGGTTCTGTCATTGCGGAAAGCATTTTTGCGCTGCCGGGAATTAGCAGTATGGCACTGGAGGCGATTCGTTTTCGTGATTATCCTGTGCTGCAGGCCTATGTTTTGTTTACAGGTTGGCTTTTGGTTTTGATTACGCTTGGTGTGGATTTGCTTATGTTTTATCTGAATCCTAAACTGCGGACGGGGGATGAACAGCATGGCTAAAAAATTTCAACTAAATTTTGCTATCTGCGCGCTGGCCTTTATTGTTTTGGGCAGTATTTTTGCACCGCTTTTGGCAACGCATAACCCTTTTGAGCCTGATATGGCAAGCCGCCTGCAAGGACCGAGCCTGCTGCACTTTTTTGGCACGGATGCCTTGGGACGCGATATGTATAGCCGCATTTTGTATGGCGGGCGCGCTTCCATGCTGCTTACGTTAATTTCTTCTGTCCTAGCTTTAATTGTGGGCGTGGGCGTGGGGATGATGTGCGGCTTTTATGGCGGCAAATTAGATATGTTTTTTACTGTGCTCAGCAACATTTTTCAGGGGATTCCGGGCAGCTGCTTTATGATAGCTTTGGCAGGTATTTTAGGGCCGAGCATCCATAGCCTGGTGCTGGCTTTAGTGCTGACTTCCTGGGCAGGGTTTTCGCGCATTGTGCGGGCGGAGGTGCTGCAGCTTTTGGGCGAGCCTTTTATAGAAGGCTTGCGCTGCCTTGGCTGCAGTGACGGGCGTATTATTTTTTACCACCTGCTGCCGAATATTGCTAATAAATTATTAGTTCTGGTGACGATACGTCTGGGGCGTGGCATTTTGGCTATTGCGGGTTTAAGCTTTTTAGGCCTGGGCGTGCAGCCGCCCACGCCTGACTGGAGCGTGATGATTAACGATGCCATTATGTATTACCGCAGTTCGCCGCATTTGATTATTATTCCCGGACTTTTTGTGTTTCTTTTGATTTATGCGCTGAATATTATTGGTGAAAGCCTGCGTGACAGGCTGGATATACAGCTTGATGAGGTGCGCAAATGGTAGAAGAAAATAGCTTGGTAATTAAAAATTTAGCTGTGGGCTTTAAATTGCCGCAGGGCGTTTTTTACGCAGTGGATGATGTGAGCGTGGCCTTAGCTGCTGGTAAGTTTACGGCGATTATTGGTGAAAGTGGCTGTGGTAAATCTGTTCTGGGGCAGGCTGTTTTAAACATTCTGCCTGGTTGCGTAGTGAAGCGTGGCGATGTTTTTTATAACGGTAAAGCGGTGCAGGGGATTTTAGCTGCTTTCGGCATTATTCCGCAAAACCCTAGTGCTTCGCTAAACCCTGTACGCAAAATTGGCAGGCAGATGCAGGATATTTTAGCTGTGCGCAAGATAGCTGATGCGGATAAT
>CAVKDE010000213.1:0-3390 GCA_963654835.1 Duodenibacillus sp.
CATCGCGTTGATTTTTATGATTATACTGCTGATATTAAGAAAAAACGTGCGCTTGTACGTAATGCTATCGCCTGGCACCGCTATAAAGGGACGCCTGCTGCTGTAGAAGAAGTTTGCACAGCAGTTTTTAAATCAGCAAAAGTTTACGAGTGGTTCCAATATGGCGGCGATCCGTATCATTTTCAAGTGCGACTGATTGAAGAAGGTGTGCCTGACCAAAAAGTTATTGATAGTTTGGAACGTGCTATAGAAGTTACAAAAAATACTCGTAGTTGGCTGGACGGTTTAAGTTTTTACCGTGAGCTGCTGGCAACGTTTTATTTAGCAAAAGCGATGTGGTCGCATAAAACTGTGAGCATTTATCCGTCTAAATTTACAATACCTGATATAAACGCAAAAGTTTATATTGTCAATGCAGTAAGGCAGCAAAGGAGAGTGACATTATGCCAAACTGGAGTGGGTTAATTTTAACTGAAAAAGGCAGGCAGTTGCAGGCAAAAGTGCAGGCCGGTACGAAGCTGGCTATCACTAAGCTGAAACTGGGCAGTGGTGTTTTACCTGAAGGCAAGCAGCTGGAAGATTTAACAGATTTGGTAATGCCGAAGCAAAATGTTGGCATTGCTACGATTGAAGCGCAGGATAATGGTTTGTGTAAAGTGAGCGCAACTGTTAGTAATATCGGCCTGCATGAAGGTTATTACGTGCGCGAGCTTGGCGTGTATGCTACGGATCCTGATGCAGGCGAAATCTTGTATCTGGTAACTACGGACAGTGCGCCGGATTACCTTCCGGCAGAAGGCGGTGCGACAGCCGTAAGCCAGGAATTTGCTGTGTATGTATCTGCTAACAATACAGATAACGTAGTAGCAGAAATTGATGCTGGGACACTGGCGACGATGGGGTATGTACAGGTCGCCTTACATCAATATATGCAGATTTTAGATGCTGGTGAAGATGTATCTGCGCAGCGAGGTTTGATTTTGGAGCTGAATTAAAATGCTGACTATTGAAACGGAAGGACGTTACCGTAATAAAATTACGCTGACACGTGGTAACAGCGGCGTGCTAAAAATTAAAGTGCGCGATGCGCGCAATAAGCTTTTGTCGCTAACCGCCGATGATGCTGCTGTATTGACAGTAAAGCGTAACCTTGATGATGAAGAAGCTGTATTACAAGTTGCTATGGATAATGATGGGCAATTTGTTTTTCATCCGCAAGATACGACAAGCCTTGAATGCGGCAAGTATTGCTATGATGTGAAAGTGATCTTGGCAAATGGCAGCGTATATAATGTTATTGCCCCGGCGCAGTTCATCTTGGAAAAAGGGGTGAGCTAAAATGAAGCAGGCTGAACTTTATGGCCAGCTTGTTGCTAGCGTGGGGTTGGAAAGCTCAATCAATTCTGATGCAGAGCTGCATGGAGAGCTTGGCAATGGCGTAGAGCGTATTATACAGGGCAAGACAGTACAAATACCGTCACGACATGAGCTCCCGCTTACAGGAGAAAGTGACGCTGTATATTTTGTGGTTGACGAAAATGCAACTTACCGCTGGGATGCTGCTAACTTGAAATATTTTTGCTGTGGCAGAGATTACAATGATATTCAAATTATTAATGGAGGCGATTTAAATGGCTAATGAAACCAAAACAATTTATGTAAGAATCAGCTTATTTGGTGCGACTGCTGCTAAGTGGAGCGAAAATAATCCGGTGCTGCTTATGGACGAAGTTGGCCACGAGCGTGATACCGGCAAAGTAAAAATTGGCGATGGCGTTACGCCGTGGCAGGAGCTGCCTTATTTTGGCAGCGATATAGATGCTGCTATTAAGGCAGCGCAAGAACAATTGTCCGCTCTTAAAACTGCGCTTACTGAAAGTGAAGCTAAGGCTGCTGAAACTTATGAGCCGAAGTTCGACAAAAATACTGCATTTAACAAGGATTTCGGTAATAGCGCCGGTACGGTTACGGAAGGCAATGATGCACGTTTAAGCGATGCACGTACTCCTAAAGGTACTGCTGGCGGTGATTTATCAGGAAATTATCCGAACCCTACAATCGGCAACGGCAAAGTAACTACAAATAAAATTGCTGATAAAGCTGTTACTGATGACAAAATTACAGCAGTAAACGTTATGAAATTGCAATTAAACGATGGCGATACTTTGATTTTAGATGGCGGAACTATTGAATAACGAGGCGTGCTATGGCAGTTAAATATATTTTTTGCCGCATTATCCTTACTCGGGGAACGGCAAAAGTTTTAACAACACGTAATCCTACTTTGCTGGATGGCGAAATAATTTTTGAAAGCGATACCGGCAGATACAAGCGTGGCGATGGTTCTAGCAAGTGGAATGATTTACCTTATGCAGACGAACCGCGTTGTATAGTATCTGTTCAGGAATCAGATAGTGAAATCTGGATTGATATCGACATGGAAACAGTAAGCATTGGCAAAGAAGATGATGCTTATGTGGAATTAACCTAAGGAGGCAAAGAAATGGCGATTAGAAAAGGTACTTTTAAAGTACGCAACCAATCTACTGGCGAAAAAGATGAAGTAATGCTGAAAACCAGTATGGAGCAGGTAGAAGGCCTGGCGGAAAAATTGCTGGAACTCAGCGAAGGTGCTGATGAAGCTTTAAATGAGCATAACAGTTGGAGTGAAGCCCATGCGGATTTAAGGGCGGCAATTGCGGCGTATTACAAAAGCTTAAAAACCATTATGGGTGAAGCAGATAACGATGCACAGACTACAGTTGAAGACCGTGTTGCCGCGCACCGCCGCTACCGTGGCAAAAACCTTGGTACATCCGTTACCGCGGCGCAGTCGGCAGCTATTAAAGCAGGAACGTTTGATGACATTTACGTAGGCGACTACTGGGTAATAGGCGGCGTGACGTGGCGTATTGTAGATATTGATTACTACTACAACTGCGGCGATACAAACTGCACTACGCACCATGTTGTTGTTGTACCGGACACAGCACTCTACAACCAGCGCATGAACGCAAGTGACGCAACGACAGGCGCATATATCGGCAGCGAGATGTATAAATCCGGCTTGAACGCCGCAAAGACTACTATTGCCAATGCGTTCAGCGGACACCTCTTGACCATCAGACACTTATTCAGCAACAGTGTAAACGGTAACGTGGCAACCGGTTTTGAATGGGTAGACGCTACTGTGTGGCTGATGAACGAAGTAGCGGTATATGGCACGTACTGCCATACTACATGGTACAACTCAGATAGCGGTACAAATAAATGGCCGTCAGATAAATATTCTACCGATAATTCACAGTACGCAGCGTTCGCACAGAACCCGCGCTTAATCCATACACGCTACACGTATTGGCTGAGAAATGTCGTCTATTCCGCCGACTT
>CAVKDE010000214.1:0-3376 GCA_963654835.1 Duodenibacillus sp.
GCCACCAGGTTCGCGCTGCTCCCCAAGGGTGAACCAAAACCGCCAAAGCCTGCCCCCCACACAATCGCCAGCAAAATCGGCGTAGCGATAGGGTTATCCGTAATCTGCTGCTGGCCTAAAAAGCGCAGCATGCTCACAGCCACAGGCAAAAGAATCATTACTACAACAACATTGGGCAAAAAAATAGATAGCAGCGTCGATGCCACCAGCCAGACAAAAATCTGCTCACGCATGGACGTGCCTAAACCACATAAACTTTTTATCGCTAAACGTTTATCAAGGTGCGTTTTTTCCCACACCAGGCTGATTAAATCACTGCCTACTAAAAGCACAACAATTTCCGAAAAATATTTGCTGATAATGCCATCCATCGGCACCATGCCAAAGATAGCGTTCAACGGAATGGGCAAAAGCGAAGTAACAGCAATATTTACCGGGCGCAGCACCCACCACAGGCCCATCCAGAAAATAGTGGCAATAGCAGCAGCCTGTTTGAACTCAATAACGGGAGCAAGAGCACCCAAAACCAGCAGGAACAAAAGTGGTCCTGACAAAACATTTAACGAACGACGTTTTTTCATCCTCACAACTTCCTCTCTCAGGGGTGAATTTTTTATTTACTTAATTGTACTACCGCTATATAATTAAGTAAAACACTTTAATTCGATTATTATTATCACTTTTTCTTATATAAGGAGTATCGTTATGGATTTCAACTTCTACCGCAACTTCATCGTTGTTGCCGAAACAGGCAACATCAGCGCCGCCGCCAAAAGATTAAGCATCGTGCAGCCTGCGCTCAGCGCGCAAATGAAAACGCTGGAAGCCTATTACAGCATCCAGCTCTTTAAGATGCAGCGCGGCAAGCGCCATATCGAACTGACGGAAGCAGGCGAAACTTTTTTGCAGCAGGCACGTAAACTTTGCGCTGCGGAAGATGATATCAGCCTCAGGATGCAATCGTTCAGCAAGCGTGCCGCAGGCACATTGCGCTTTAGCGTTTCTCATGTGCGCACAGATTATTTTCTGCGCAGCTATCTCATTCCCTTTGCCCAAACGCATCCTGACATCAGCTACCAGTTTCACGATGCCACGGTGGAGCAGCAGCAAGAGCAGCTCTCGCAGGGGACGATAGATTTTGCTTTCGCCAACGCGCCTCTGCCTGCAGCGCATGATTTTGCTACCATCCGCGTGCAGCAGGAAAATTTTTACGTTCTTTATAACGCCAATCTGGCAGATAAAATGCCCTGGTCCGCGCAAAGTGCGCTCTCGCCTAAAGATCTGGCAGAACTGCCGCTGTGCTGCAACTATGGCAGCTATGCTCTCTTGCGCAGCGTCTTTAAAGCTTACGCCATCAAACCCAACGTCGCCTTCATCGCCACTACCGCAGAAAGCGCGCTCACCTTCGCCACCAGCGGCCTGGGCATTGCCGTTGTCGCCGCCCTCGCCAGCGACCCTGTGCCGCAAGGAATGCTGCGCCTGCCTCTTGTTGACGATAAGCTGCACTTCGACCAGACGCTGTACTGGAGCAGGCAGCACAAACTCTCGCCCGCAGCAGAAGCGTTTGTGGATTTCTTTAGGGGGAGAGGAAATTAGCCATCCATTTAAAACACTGTTTAACCGCTAAATTTTAAAATCCCACCTGCATACTTCTTTATGAAATACGTAGGTGGGATTTTGTGGTTTTCGTTGTTACAGCAATATTTTAAATGTTACGCGCTACGCTTTTGCGCCAGCTTGCGCACCTCTTCGAGAGGGAGCTTAGTATGGCGAGCTGTAAATTCAACGCCCATACCATCTGCAAGCAAACCTTCAGCAAATTCTAGCTTCTGTTGATATTTTACTTGCTCTGCATACTTATCCGCAAATTTTCTCATTACATCGCTCATTTCTTCACGTCCCTTCTGTGTCTTTTTAAAATACGTTGCACGTTCGGCTAACACACCATAATACATTTCATCAGGTTCTTTACAACTAAAATCATGCATTAACCGCCCTAGCGGAGTGTTATCTTTAATCTTATTATTGACATAAATAATCTGTGAGCCATCGGCAAAGTCATTGCCATTTTCACGGATTACTCTTGCAATATGATACAACGGCAAATTTCCAGCCAATATGTCATTCTTCGTAATAAAAATCACATAAGTATTCGGCAAAGATTTGTAATCGTCACCTTTAGGCAAGATATTGGCATCTAGTATACTTGCATGATAGCGTGCTCTTTGCGGAACTGCACCTGCATTGCTGTTTTGCACTTCTACATTAAACAATGTGCCATCTTGCTTTTTAGCTACAATGTCCAGCCATACATCGTGCCCTTGTAGATTTTTTAAATTCTTTTGGGTAGTTGCTTCGATCACTTTTATTGTATCATCTTGCAACGTTGTCCGCAATAACAATTCTGTACAAGGGATATTGTCTTCAAAAATTTTGGTCATGAACTCATCATCCATCATACAAAATTCAGTTATGGCTTCATCATAGTTATTAGTTGTAATCTCCATTTCCAGACCTCTCTTTCCGCTTTATGCTTTCTTTCCCCAACAAAAAAGGCACCTGCCGAAAGCTCGACAGATGCCACTGATTCACACAATCAGGCACGACCTCCTTACGCTATAAGGCTACCCGTACAACTGATTATATTTTATCATGTTTGTTTTGATTTGTAAACAAAATTTTATTGTATTCCCGTAGTTTACTAGTTGCAAGGGAAACAATATTATTTGGCGTTAGCAGAAAGCTGCTGAATCATAGCTTCCAGTTTAGCAATTCTTGCATTTTGTTCAGCAATCTGCTGTTCCTGTGCTGCTAATTTCTTAGCCATTACAGCTTTGCTGGTCGTAGTCTTGCTCGGACGGTCCAGCGCAAAGGTGATGCCTGCATTAACCATTAGCAATACTATTAGCAGCATAAGCATGTGCCATTGAACCTATGGCAATACCATATTCCTTATCGCTCGAAGAACTATCACCTATAGTAATAGTATTATTCGCACTTGTCTTATTATCTGTACCAATAGCAATACTTTTTGAACCACTTACTGTATTACCAGCACCAATACCAACATTTTCACCAGCATTAGATGTATTATTATAACCTAGCAACGTAGACTTATCACCAGTCACTACAACATTAGCATTACCAACTAATGTATTATTCTCACCATACTGTACTGTATTATCATCACCAACTATCGTACTTTTAGTACCACTATCATCATTCTCTGCGAACGCATTATCCGCGCCCACAAAAATCACCTCTCGCTTATAAGAATATTAGAAAATATTATTCTCTAAGCAAAACAGGCAATATTTTCCTCCTTCGCAGCAAAGCGTAAGGCAAATATAAAAGCCTTTTTGCTAAGCTTTTTCGG
>CAVKDE010000215.1:0-3361 GCA_963654835.1 Duodenibacillus sp.
GCTTGAAGCAGCAGATATTTTAGCCATTACCTTTACCCGTAAGGCGGCAGGTGAGATGAAAAGCAGGATTCGCCAAAGTATGAACGAGCTGCTGCAGGCAGATAGCGCGGATAACTTTTGGCATAAACAGATGCAGACGCTTGAGCGGGCGCAGATAGCGACGATTCATAGCTTGTGCAGCCGCATCCTGCGTGAAAATCCTGTCGAAGCACAGCTGGATCCTGCTTTTGTTGTAGCGGATGACTTTGAAACAAATGATTTTATAACGCAGTGCGTGGCAAGCTTTATCCGTAGTGGCTTAGCCAAGGGAAATGAAGCCTTGCGTAAACTGATTAGCACCTATGGCGTAAACAGCTTTGTGAATCAGATAAATAGTCTGCTGCCTAAATTGCCTGATATTGTACAGGAGGAAGATTTAAGTGCTGCGTATAAAGTTAATCTTGCTTTGCAGCCTAAATTATCAGCTGCTTTAGCTGATGTTTTAAAGAAGCTTGTTGATGAACGCGAAACTTTGACCAAGGCTAAAAGCAAAGGGCGTGAGCGTTTAGATAATCTGGCAGAACATCTGGCAGAGGTGCTTAGCACTTTACAGGCAGAACAAATAGATTTTACTGCTTATAATGCTTATGTTAGTGTTATCACCAATCAGCGAGGGGCAGTAAAGGAATTGCTTGATGAAGCAAAAAATCTGCAGCAGCAGATACTTGCTCTTGCTAATGATAAACTTGCTCTGCCTTTGATTAGTGCCTGGCAAGAAGTTTTGCGTGATGTTTATGAATATATCTGCCAGAAGAAGCGGGATAGTGATATGCTCACCTATGATGATTTGGAACTGCGCTCAGTGCAGCTTTTAAAAGAAAATGCTGCGGTGCGCCAAAAATATCACGAACGCTTCCGTTATATTATGGTGGATGAGTTTCAGGATACTAATGATAGGCAAAGGCAGCTGATTTATCTTTTATGTGGTGATGATGCAGAAAAACTTGAGGGGAGCAAACTTTTTATCGTTGGCGATCCTAAGCAGTCTATTTACCGTTTCCGCGGTGCTGATGTGAGTGTATTTGCCAAGGTGCGCAGTGAAATAGAAGCAGGCGGTGGCCGATATTTGACGCTTAGCCATAACTTCCGCAGTGCAGATAAGGTTTTGGAGGCTTGCAATACAACGTTTAGGGAGCTTTTAGGAGAGAATAAAGAGCAGGCTGTATTTTTTGAAGCTTTGGCAGCGCATAAAGCAGGTGAATTTACACCGCAGCTGCTCAAAGTTTTGTATGATACTGATACTAAGCCTATGAAGCGTCAGCTGGAAGCAGAAGCTCTAGCACAAAAAATGCGCCAGCTGCATGAGGCGGGCGCACGTTATGACGAGATGGCGGTGCTGCTACGGGCGATGACGCACTGCGAAACGCTCACTGCTGCGCTGCAACGGGCAGGTGTACCTTATATTGTTATAGATGGCAAAGGCTTTTACGAGCGTCAGGAAGTTTTGGATTTATTGCACCTTTTGACTGTGCTGCATAACCGTTACCGCAGCCTGGAGCTGGCAGGCGTTTTACGTTCACCGTATTTTGGCTTAGATGATGAAACGATTACAAAACTGTTTTTAAGTGGTGCGCCGTTATGGGCTGCGCTGCAGCAAGCTGAACCTGCTGCTTTTAGTGCGGAGCAGGGCCAACTGGTAAGGCGTGCTGCAAAGCTTCTTGGCGAGCTGCGTGCCTACGCTGCACTGGCAGCCCTGCCTGAATTGTGGCAAAAGCTGTGGCAACAATTGGCAGTGGACGCAGTGCTGAGCCTACAGGAGCATGGTGCAGGCAAGCTTGCCAATGCGCAAAAGCTGCGTCAGCTGGCAGAAGAATATTGCGCAATGCGTCAGGGAACGCTGAGCGATTGGCTGGATTATGTGGAGCGTGTGCGTAAGGCGCAGGCGCGTGAGACTGCTGCCAATTTAGAAGCTGTAGATGCGGTGCAGATTTTGACGATTCATAAATCTAAAGGCTTGGAGTTTAAAACTGTTTTTATTCCCTTTCTTGATAGTGCGCAGGCAGCTAATACAACGGAAATCAGCTATCTGCCGCAGATCGGTCTGGGAATCAAAGTTCTTGGCGAAGATGGTATGTTTGTGCAGTCAGGCGTGCTGTCGAAGGTTAAAGAGCTGGATAAAAAACTGGATACGGCTGAACGCATCCGCCAGCTTTATGTGGCTATGACGCGTGCAGAAAACGCGCTCGTGCTTTCTGGTGCGGTGCAGGAAGATAAAAAAAGCAGAAATACTAAAGCTCTTTTAGAGATGGATTGGCTGAGCCAGCTACTGACAATTTTTGGCGGAGCAGATGGTTTAGAGATAGAAGAAATTGATTTGCGTGAGGCTCTGCCTGCTGCGGTGTGTGCAAGTGAAGAGCAGGTTGCTGTTACAGAAAAAATTCGGCAGGCTATCGCGCCGCTGCCTGCGTATGCTGCAAGCGGACGCACGCATTTTACGGCGAGTGCTTTGCAAACATATCTGCACTGCGCAAGACAGTATTATTACCAGCAGGTTCTGCAGCTGCCTGAATTTGATATGCAGGCAGAGCAGAGCGGTGAAGCTGATAATAAACTGCCTGCCAATATAACAGGCCTTATTGTGCATCGTGCGCTGGAAAAATATCGTGGCACTGCTGAGGCTGCTTTTAATGCAGCTGTGAATGAATTTGCCCCGGGCAAAGATGCTGATTTGGCGCGTACTTTATTTATGAATTATATTACCAGTGATTTGTATCAGGCACTGCCAAAAGAGCATAAGCGTGAGCTGGAATTTTCTTTGCCCACGGAGCGGGGGCTGGTTATTGAAGGTGTAATTGACTGCCTGGGAAAGAAGCAGGATGGGAGCTTACAACTTGTTGATTACAAAACAGGTACGCCGCCTCTAGCTGTGCAGCGTGGGTATATTTACCAGCTGGCACTTTATAAAGAAGCGGCGCAAAAGCTTACAGGCCTGCCTGTGAGCAGTGCGCAGCTGCACTTTTTGCAAAATCTGAGTGCATGGGAACTGCCGCAAGAAGGAGATTATCTGTCAGAGGCTTTAACGCTCTGCGAGGAAATTGCTGCCAAGAATGAGGAGGAGCAGTTTACCTGCGCTTGCAGTAGGCAGTGCGCATATTGCGCATATGCTTATATCTGTCCGCAAAAGTAAAAGAAGAGGTTATCGCAAAAAATGCGATAACCTCTTTTGTATAATATCAATGTTGTTTTTCGTATGGTTGGTGCATCAACGCTTCATCGTCGAAGTAGTTGATACGCATAGCATCACGCACGTCATGCAGCGTTTGTGCTGCTGCTGCTTCGGCAACTTTGCTGCCTTCACGCAGAATTTCGTAAACTTCAGGAA
>CAVKDE010000216.1:0-3354 GCA_963654835.1 Duodenibacillus sp.
GCAGCAGATGGTGGCACAAAATCTACTTCGTATGGCACAAAAGATACCTGGGCAGAACTTGCCCTTGGTACAACTTTGAATGTTACAGATAACGGTTCTGCTTACTTTGATGTTTCCCGCAGCTTTGGCGGTGATTACCAACACGAGTGGAAGGTGAGCGGCGGCTTGCGCTTTGCCTTAGATAAAATTGCCAAACCCAAAGCAGCACAGGAAGATGTAGCAGCGGCGCAGGCATTGCTAGATGAAAGCGAAAGCGCACAAACTGCTAGCGTGCAAATGCAAAATGCAGAGCAGGCAGAAGCTGTTAACGTAACTGCTAACGCCAAAACGCAGGTAGAAAAAGAGCACTTTACTGCTGGGACTGAAACTGCTACCGAAATGTCGCAGGCAGAAGCAGTGCAGCCTGCTACCGAAGGTGAACAAGAGGCAGCAGCCTATAGCGCACCGAGCGTAACCTATACCACTACAGTAGAAGGCGGCAACGATGTTTATGCGGATGAAGGAGAGATGGAATTTGAGCTTGCACCGCTGGTTATTACCGCTTCCCGCGTGGCAGAGCCTATCTTGCAGGCGAAGGCTGATATCAGCGTTGTGAGCCGTGACGAGATTGAAACTATGCACGTGGAAAACGTGGAAGAAGCACTGCGTACCGTTCCTGGTGTGCAGTTCCTCAACTACGGCGCTAACGGCGCGAACGCTAACCTGGGCGGTATCCGCTTAAATGGCAGCAGCGATGTTGTTATCCTTGTCGATGGCGTGCGCATGAACGATTTCAAGGGAACTTCCCAAAGCGGTTATATGTTCGCTGCACTGATGAACAATATGGATAATATCGAGAAGGTGGAAGTTTTGCGTGGCAGTGCCTCTGCGATGTATGGCAGTGCTGCTAAGGGTGGTGTTATCAACATCATCACGAGAAAACCCACGAAGAACAGAACTGTTATTGATATTGCCCAAGGCAACTTTGGTAAAGAAACTTATAACTTCAACAACCAGGGCGTGAAAGGTAAACTTGCCTATAACATTTACCACGATAGAAGCATCAGCGGTTCTACCAAAGATGGCAGCGGCAAAGTGTGGGAAGGCCATACCAATACTAAGAGCTCCGGTTTGAAGACGGAATACAATTTTGACGATAACAATAAACTGACCTTTAACTATGATACTGTTGGGTCTAACTACAGCGGTACAGATTATGTTTATAAAGGAAACTATGTTGGCACCTATGACAGCGATAGCTTTACCTTGAAACATGATTGGAAATTGAGCGATAAATGGGAGAACACACTGACCTTCCGTAACAGCAAGGAAAAATTCACCTATGCTAAACCGGGCGGCGAAGATCCTTCCATGCTGATTCCGATTAAGGGCGATACTAATTACCAATTGTTTGGCGAACAGTTTAAATACCAGCTGGATAGAAACACTTTGATTGGCGGTGTGGATTACAGCAAGGGCAAAGATAATATCACGCATAAGACGATTACCAATACATCCTTGTATTTGCAGGATGATTGGGAGATTTTGCCTGATGTAACTTTATCCGGTGGCGTGCGCCATGACAGACCGGAAAACATGAGCTCGCAGAACACCTTCAGCTATAAACTGGGTTGGGATGTTACGGAGAAAGATACTATCTACGCAGGACGCAGCGAATATTACATCCTGCCGAGTTTGACGCAGATGTATGACAGCCGTTTTGGCAACAGCAATTTGAAACCTGCGGAAGGACGCACAACCTCCATCGGTTACAACCACGAGTTTACACCGGATAACTACATGATGTTCAACTGGTTTGAAACAAAATCCAAAACCGGTCTGACCTATAGCAGCGACGGCCAATACCAGAACAGTGTGGGCGGTATCATCCGTGGCTGGAACGCGCAGTACAACGCGCGCCTGCATGAAAACTGGATGCTGAAACTTGGCTGGGCGCACCTCTTCTATGATGATCAGGGCAGCTTCTCCATGGGTTATGCGCCTAAGGATAAAGCAACCTTCGGTATTTATTATGACAAAGATAAATACAGTGCAGCCTTTGACGGCTTCTACTTTATCCGCGATACCAGAAACGTAACCCCGGGCGTGAAAGGCTGGCCTGCTGATAAATATGGCATCTACAACCTTTCTGTGAACTACGCAGCGGATAAACAGACCAAGTTCTACTTCAAAGTAGATAACATCTTTAACAAACTGTGGGCAGAACACACGGATGTTATCTGGAACGGTGGTGCAGATAACTGGTACGCAATGCCTGGTAGAAGCTTCGTAGTGGGCATGCAATACAGCTTCTAAGGCTGATTTTAAACAAAATTTACTGATGAAGTGCGGGGCAGGGGATGAGCCTGCTCCGCCTCAAATAAAGTTTTTACACAAAGGAGTATTTTTATCATGACGAAAGCAACTAAAGAAACCAAAGTTCTGGAAATGGAAAGCAAAATTGAAAAAATGACTAAATTTCTTGCCGAAAATAAAATTGAATGTTTTGACGTACAAAAGCTGGAAGACGAACACCATACCACCATCTTCCGTAGCCGTATGGAAGTAAAAGGCCAGCTTTTGCCGATGGCACTTTTGATGGATGACAGCGTTTACCTGCTCTTGCAGGTGCAGATTGCACCGCAGGTTGTGGACGAAGAAAAGCTGAAAACCTTGGCTGTTGCGATTAACAACATGAACAACAACGTGCGTCCGTTTAAATTTACCGTATCTGATAAAGGCGATTTCATGCTGAACGCCTGCATCACTGCGGAAAACACCACTTTTAACCCGGCACTCGTGAACGCGATTATGGGCGAAGCACTGAAATTTTTAGAAGCACAATATGGCAACATTATGGAAGTTGTCTGGAAAAAATAATTCTAAGCCTTACAACATTAATTTGCTAGAAAACCAAGGAGCTTGTTTAACGAAAATAAGCTCCACAAGGTTTTTATAGATAGCTGCCAGATGATGAGCTGACAGCTAAAATCTTAAAAGTAAATATATTTTTAAGATTTGAATTTTTGAAAACAAGGAGGATTATATGCTGAAGCTAAGTAAAAAGAAGAAAAACGCCTGCCTGGCACTTGCCGTTGTAGCCACGGTTTTAGGCGGAGGCTCTGCACTTGCTGCGGAGCATAACCATGCGATTATTGAAAGCGATAAATATGGTAGTGGTGCGCGCGAATACTGGGAAAAAGCTGGTGTTATTAAAGATGCTGGCTTGGATGATAATACTTACAATTTTAATGAAGATGTAGTATTAAAACCAAATGCCTCAGATGCTACTTATAATACCAGTGGTAGTACAACTTATAATTTTAGAGGTATTTTTAAATCGGGTGATTCAGATAGTGTTATTAACATGAATGG
>CAVKDE010000217.1:0-3325 GCA_963654835.1 Duodenibacillus sp.
AAGAAGATATTGCCCGCTTTGACGAAATTGACCCAGATAGCTACGAAATTGTTACGGGTGAAGATACTGATTGGGAAGTTCGCGGCAAGAATATTGAACGCTTAGTGGCGATGACCAATTTTGATAATGACGAAGCACTGTATCGCTTCCAGCTGATCTGGAAACGCCTGGGTATTGATGAGGCACTAAAAGAAAAAGGTGTGCAGGAAGGCGAGAGCGTAAGAATCCGCGATATGGTGTTTGAATACAAAGATAATAACTAAAAGAACGCATATAAAGCATCATCTACTGCGGAAAGGCTCCTAGGAGTACTAATTGTACGCCGTCGTCGCCTTTCCTTGTATCTAATACTTTCTCTGCGTTCTAGTGTATGAATAATTATTTGAGGGGTGATTTTTGTGACGACCGAAACACAAAATCAGCGCGAAGCATTAAAAAATGCTAAGCGCATTGTTATTAAAGTAGGCACGAGCACGATTACTTATGCCAATGGCAAACGCAACTTTAGCCAGATAGACAGATTAGCTAAAGAAATCAGCGATTTGCAAAACCAGGGCAAGCAGATGATTTTGGTAACGAGTGGTGCAGTGGCTGTGGGTGTTGACCGTATGGGTCTGCCCTGCAAGCCGACAACGATTCCCGGCAAGCAGGCAGCTGCTGCTGTAGGCCAGGGCGTTTTGATGCACACTTATGAGAAATTTTTTGCTGATTATGGGCAGATTGTGGCGCAGGTGCTGATTACCAAAACAGAAGCGATTGACCGCCACCGCTATACCAATACGCGTAACACGTTCATGGAGCTGATGAAGCAGGGCGTAATCCCTATCGTCAACGAAAATGACGTTGTGGCACTTGATGAGCTGAAAATTGGCGATAATGATAATATGTCTGCCTTGGTGGCAGGTATTGTGGATGCGGATTTAGTAATAATCCTTTCGGATGTGGATGGTCTGTACACGGCAAATCCGCAGACGCATCCTGAGGCAGAAATTGTCCATACCGTGCAGGAGATTACGCCTGCTGTCGAAGCGAGTGCTGGCGGCGTAGGTTCTACGCGCGGCACAGGCGGCATGGCGACAAAAATCCAGGCGGCGAAAGCTGCAACCTCCAGCGGTATCCAGCTGGTGATTGCCAGCGGTACGGAGAAAAATGCTATTGGCCGCATTTTGGCAGGCGAGCCTTTAGGCACGCTGTTTGTGAGTCGTGAAAACCGTTTGCAGTTCAGAAAGCGTTGGCTGGCGTTTGGCGCGAAAATTGCAGGCAGCCTTGTTGTTGATGATGGCTGTGCGAAGGCGATTCATAAAGCCGGCGGCTGCAGCATTTTGCCTGCTGGTATTTATGCTGTAGAAGGCGAATTTGCTGCCGGCAGTACGGTGCGTGTGATTGATAAGGATGCACACGAGCTGGCGCGCGGGCTGGTGCATTATTCTTCTAGCGAACTGCAGCTGATTAAAGGCTGCAAATCTAGTGATATTACCGAGATTTTAGGGCATAAAAATTACGATGAGGTTATTCACCGTGACGATTTGGTAATTTTGTAAGGGGTGAGCGAAGTGGAAAGTGAAACTTATGCTTTAGTTCTGGCGAAGGCGCAGGCTGCTAAGCAGGCTGCGGCGAAGCTGGCTGTTTGCGGTACTGCGGTAAAAAATGCTGCGCTTTTGGCAATGGCTGCTGCCTTAGAGGCGAAGCAGGAAGAAATTTTGGCTGCTAATGCACGTGATATGGAAAAGGCAGCGGACAAGGGAATGAAAAGCTCCATGTTAGACAGGTTAAAGCTAACGGCAGAACGCATCAGCGGTATGGCGGATGGGCTGCGTCAGGTAGCAGGCCTTGCTGACCCTATTGGCAATGTGATTGACGGCAAAACTTTGCCTAACGGTCTATCGATTACCAAGGTGCGCGTTCCTCTCGGTGTTATCGGCATTATCTACGAAGCGCGCCCCAATGTTACGGCAGATGCGGCAGGACTTTGCCTGAAATCCGGTAATGCTGTTATTTTAAAAGGTGGCAGCGAGGCGATGGAATCTAATAAAACTGTGGCTGCTGTTTTAGCGGAGACTGCAGAAGCTAATGGTATTCCTGCGGGAGCGATTCAGTTTATTGACACCAGCGACAGGCAGGCGGTAACGGATTTAATCCACATGAACGGGCTGGTGGATGTGGTTATTCCCCGCGGTGGCGCAGGTTTGATTCAGGCTGTCGTGCGTAATGCCAGCGTGCCTGTTATTGAAACAGGTGCGGGCGTGTGCCACACTTATGTAGATAAGGACGCGGACGTAGATATGGCAGTGAAGATTGCTTTTAATGCGAAAGTGCAGCGTCCTTCCGTATGTAATGCAATGGAAACGCTTTTAGTGCATAAAGATATTGCGGAAAAATTTTTGCCGGCGATGCTGGCAGTTTATAACGCTGCTGGCGTTGAAGTGCGTGGCGACAGCGCAGTGCAGGAATTTAGCGGTCAGGTTGTGCCTGCTACGGACGCGGATTGGGCAACAGAATATGGCGATTTGCGCCTTTCTGTAAAAGTTGTGGACAGCGTGGAAGAAGCTATGGAACACATTGCTAAATTCGGCACAGGCCACAGCGAATGCATTGTAACGAATAATTATCAGACAGCGCAGCTTTTCCAGCGCACGGTGGATGCTGCTGCTGTTTATGTAAATGCTTCAACGCGTTTTACGGATGGCAACGAGTTTGGCTTTGGCGCGGAGAGTGGCATCAGCACGCAAAAGCTGCACGCGCGTGGCCCGATGGCTTTGCCGGAATTAACGAGTACGAAGTATCTTATCTGCGGTAACGGACAGGTAAGAGGGTAAAAATTTTTAAGAAGAGGGCGAGATGAAAGCTCTCTTCTTTTTTTGTTAAAAGTTAACACTTTTATAAGCAATATGTGAAGAAAATTAAAAATCTGCTAAGTTTAGCAGGAGTTTACGCCTGCATAGAGAAATATAAAGGCAAAGAGATAAAGACCAGTCTCTTGATAGAAAAATGGTAGCACTGAATATTCAGCGACATACCAAAGGAGGCATTTATTATGAGCGTAAACGTAAAAGGCAGAAACATTGATGTAACTCCGGCTCTGAAAGAGTATGTGGAGAAGAAGGTTGCAAAGATTACGAAACAGTTTAAAGCTGTTGGCGACATTTCTGCAGTGCTGAAGGTTGAGAAAGGCAACCACATTGTAGAGATTACCGTTCCTGCAAGTGGCATTTTGCTGAGAGCACAGGAAACAACAAAGGATATGTATTCTTCCATTGATTTGGTTGTAGAGAAGATTGAGCGTCAGATTCATAAATATAAAACCCGCCTCATGAGAAGAAAATAC
>CAVKDE010000218.1:0-3312 GCA_963654835.1 Duodenibacillus sp.
CCCCTTGCCGGGTGCAATTGCCGGTTTCAGCTTACCTATTGCTCAATATCCTAACATCACTAAACCGCGTATTTCTGTTTCGACTAACTATGTAGGCGCAAGTGCAGACATCGTAGAAAAGGCTGTAGCCCAGACCATCGAGCAGAAGGTCAGCGGCGTAGAAAATATGCTGGATATGAGTTCTATCAGCACCAGCTCCGGTGAATATTCATTGAACGTACAGTTCAATCTGGAAAAAAATGCTGATATTGCTTCTGTAGAAGTACAAAACCGTGTATCCCAGGCAACCAGCTCTCTGCCGAGCGAAGTTAGTGCTTATGGCGTAACTACCGCGAAGGAGTCTGCTGAAACCATTATGTATTTCGGCCTGTATTCGCCGAACAACACTTACGACTCCATGTTCCTGAGAACTTACGCTGATGCGAACTTCCTTGATGCTGTAAAACGTGTTAAGGGCGTTTCCACCGTTAACGAATATGGCCCGGAATATGCAGTCCGCATCTGGCTGGACCCGGAAAAAATGGCGCAGCTGGGCGTAACTGTAACGGATGTTTCTAACGCGATTAAAACGCAGAACATCCAGGCAGCCGTAGGTTCTATCGGTGACAGACCGACAACGGCTGAACAGGAGCGTACTTATTCTGCCAGTGCTCAAGGTCGTTTGAACACTCCGGAAGAATTTGGTAACGTAATTGTCCGTTCCAATAATGGCGATAACCTGAAGCTTAAGGATATCGCTACTATTAAAGAAGGTCCTCGTAATGACCTTATCGTCAGCAAGTTAAACGGCGGCGACTCCGTTGTCTTCCCGGTATCCTTAACCTCTGATGCGAACGCTATCGAAACAGTTAAGAATATCCGCGAGGTATTAAAAGACGCTGAAACCCGTTTCCCTGACGACATGAAACTGATGGTTGTACAGGATAACACCCAGTTCATTACTGAATCTCTGGAGAAAGTAGCGCATACCTTCTTCGAAGCTCTGGTACTCGTTATCCTCGTAGTATTTATGTTCCTGGGCAGCTGGCGTGCAACCTTAATTCCGCTGCTCGCCGTGCCTGTATCCTTGGTCGGCACCTTTGCTTCTTTCGTAATTTTGGGCTTTACGATTAACACCCTGACTGCGTTTGCGATGATTTTAGCTATCGGCCTTGTTGTCGATGATGCTATCGTTGTAGTTGAAGCAGTTGAGCACCATATTCAGGAAAACGGCATGTCGCCGAAGGAAGCAACTTATCGCGCTATGAACGAAGTTTCCGGTCCTGTTGTGGCTATCGCTTTCGTTTTGTCCGCAGTATTTATCCCGGTAGCTTTCACGGGCGGTACAGTCGGCGAGTTGTATAAACAGTTCGCGATTACGATTTCCGTTTCCATGATGCTTTCCGCTATCGTAGCTCTGTCTTTGACCCCGGCTTTGTGCTCTTTGATTCTTGTGAAAAAGGATAAGGAAGAAGCACCGAAGGGTGTTATTGGCAAAGTGGTTAAAGCATTTAATGATTGGTTCGCAAGAACTTTGTCCAAATATGTTGTGAATGTAGAAGCCTGCATTCGCAAATCCAAGCTGGTTTTAACCTGCCTCGTTGTAATAGTTATCTGTATTCTTGGTTTGGCTAAGATGACTCCGACAGGTTTCGTACCGAACGAAGACCAGGGCATGAGTGCTGTTTCTGTTGCTCTGCCGGAAGGTGCTTCTTCTAACCGCACGCAGCAGGTTATTACTGAAGTTGGTGAAGAAGTCAAGAAGCTTCCTGGTGTTAAGAATGTAATTTCCGTAAGCGGTATTGATATTCTTTCCATGGGTCAGAAAGCAAACGCAGGTCTTTTGGTTACGGTTATGGACGATTACAGTAACCGTAGCAATTCTGTACAGGATATCATTCCGATGATTTTTGGTATGGGTGCAAAATTCCCTGACGCAACTGTTATGGCCTTCCAGCCGCCTTCTTTGCCGGGTGCTTCTAACACCGGTACTTTGAGCTTGTACCTCATGAACCTTGGCGGTGAAGATGTAAATACGATGGGCGAGCGTGCCAACGAGTTCCTCGCGAAAGTTCGCCAGCGTCCGGAAGTCGCGCAGATTTATACCACGCTGAATACCACGACCCCGATGTATCAGTTCGATGTTGACCGTGAGAAAGCACAATCTTTGAATGTGCCCGTATCTACTGTCTACACCGCGCTGCAAGCCTTCCTCGGCGGCAGCGAAATCAACGATATTAACAACTTTGGCCGTACCTGGAAGGTTGTTATGCAGGCTGATGCAAAATATCGTTCCAGCGTTGAAGATATGCGTTATTTCTTCGTGCGCAGCAATGATGGTCAGCTTGTGCCGCTTAATACGCTGGTAACGCCGAAAGAGAAGAACAGCTCCGTTGTTATGACGCGTTTCAATGGCGCAAGTGCGATTAAGATTGCGGGCGACCCTGCTAATGGCTATTCCACTGGTCAGGCGATGGCTGCTATCGAAGAAGTGGCGAAGGAAACTTTGCCTAACACCTACACTTATGAATGGGTTGACCAGAGCCGCGATGAAATCGAGGCTGGCAGCCGTTCTACCCAAATCTTCATTATTTCGTTGATTTTCGTCTTCCTGTGCCTGGCAGCACTGTACGAAAGCTGGACGATTCCTCTGGCGGTACTGCTGTCTGTACCTTCTGCAGTGTTTGGCTGCTTCCTCGTACAATATGCACGTGGCTTGCAAAACGACGTTTATATGCAGATTGGTTTAATTACGCTTATCGGTTTGGCGGCGAAGAACGCCATCCTGATTGTTGAATATGCGAAGATGAATATGGAGCAGGGCATGGATGTTGTCAAGGCTGCGGTAGAAGCAGCTCATGTCCGTCTGCGTCCTATCCTCATGACATCCTTTGCGTTTATCCTCGGCTGTCTGCCGCTGGCTATTGCAACCGGCCCGGGTGCCGGCGCGCGTGTATCCATGGGTAACGCCGTAGTAGGTGGTATGACCATTGCTACTTTGTTTGGTATCTTCCTGATTCCTGTTCTCTTTGTTGTTGTAGAACGTTTCTTCAGCCGCAAAAAGAAAAAAGATGATGAAGTGACCGAGCAGCTGTAAAAGTAAAACTGAAAGACTGTTATCACGATTTTGTGGTAACAGTCTTTTTCTTTGCTTAATTAAAGATAAAAACACTTAAAAAACATAAAAAATATTAAAGACAGATTAAGTAACTACTCTAAGGTTGAACGCAGAGCTGAGAGTGACAAGGGCAACAATCCACGCCAATAGCAAATTTTATAATTATCCTAGACAAAAAAATTTGTCTGCGAATTTTTTATAAAATGCTGTGGTGG
>CAVKDE010000219.1:0-3304 GCA_963654835.1 Duodenibacillus sp.
CCCTTGGACTTGCTATCATAATCAATAACAGGCTGCCCATGGCTTGGTGCTTCGCTCAGGCGCACATTGCGCGGAACAATCGTCTGATACATTTTCGTCTTGAAATACTTCTGTACTTCGTTAACAACCTCTTGCGACAAATTCGTGCGGCTGTCATACATCGTCATCAGCACGCCTTCCAGCTTTAAAGCGGGGTTTAAATTACGCTGCACCAGCTGAATCGTATTCATGAGCATCGTTACGCCCTCTAAAGCATAAAACTCACACTGGATAGGAATCATGACAGAGCTTGCCGCCGTCAGTGCGTTAATCGTGAGCAGCCCTAAAGAAGGCGGGCAATCAATCACCACGTAATCATAATTATGTTTTACGCGTTCCAACGCATTTTTTAAACGACATTCGCGGCTCATGAGCGTCACCAGCTCAATCTCCGCACCTGCCAGCTGAATTGTTGCCGGAACAATATCCAGCCTGTCATAAATAGTATGCTTAATTATGTCCTGCATCGGCACATCGTTAATCAATACATCATATACACATTGCTTAATATCTCGTTTATCAAAGCCAAAGCCGCTGGTAGCATTACCCTGCGGGTCACTGTCGATTAAAAGAACCTTGCGCTCTTTTGCCGCAAGGCAGGCAGCCAGGTTTACCGCCGTAGTAGTTTTGCCAACGCCACCCTTCTGGTTGGCAACAGCAATTACTTTTACCAATTCGCTTCACCTCGTAGTCATAGTTTCTCTATTCTATTTTAACACACTTTACGAATTTGCGTAAAAGAAATTTACCTAAAATGGCGTTTCACGTGAAACGCAAGCAAAAAGCAGGCTGCCGCCCCGATAAATTTTACCGGAGCAGCAGCCTGCCTTAAACGTCAGTAGCCACCGCCACCGCCGCCATGATCACCATCACTGCCATGGTCGCTCACACCGCCGTCGTCATCGTCATCATCACGATTATTCTTCGGTTTCGGCACAGCAGCCACAGAAGTATACATATAAATATCATCACGCGTAGTCAAAGTAAAGCTTTCCTTATTCAGGTAAGCATCAGCCTGCACCTGACTGCGCACATTACTCATGCTCTTAATCAGCGCATCGCGATAAGCCCACGCCACAACTGCACCGCCAGCAAGACCAATTAAAAGCGCAAGCCAGTTAAACTCTTCTTCCGGTTCCCAAGGATCGCCAGTTTCTTCCTTATAGGATAAAAGCTCGCCGCCTTTTTGCGCATAAGTGATATAAGCGCCAGCATAATCGCCATTTTTTAATTTGGCAACCATCGGCTTACTCATGTACTCTACACCTGTATCGCCCACAATCGTCCTCTTCAGTTTCTTATCCGTACTGATGTACCATTTACGGGTATCAAGAACCTGCAAAAGCACCATGTTGCCATTAGCACCATCGTTATACACTTCATCAATCAGCTTATTGGCATATTTACCCGTATCTTCGCCATTGATAGTAGGCATAACCACAACGCCCATACGGATATTATGCGCCTGCTCCTGCTTATGCAGCTCACTGAGCACCTCACGCTTTTGCTGCGCGGTAAGCACGCCTGCATTATCCACCAGGCTCGGTGCTGCCGCAAGGCCTACGCTTGCCAGCATCAGAGCTGCCAACATGGTTAAAATTACAAATAATTTTCTCATCATGGCACCTCCTTATATCACAAACCAGGCGATAAGATAAACTATAATCGCACCAATAATAAAGGAAATCAGCGTATAATTACGCAGCTTGCCATAATCAATCGGCAGACTGCCTACAAATTTGCCCGTCTGACCGTTCATCATGAAAGTATAAGGCTTGTCCTCATAACGCGTAGTTAAAATCCACACAGGTGCCATAGCATAATGCACAGCGTTTTCTTCCTTCACAACAGCAGTATCATTATTCGCACTGATGCGGGTATAACCTGTAACAGTTTCAGCAAGGCAGCCTTCGGCACTCTTTACCACGCGCTCATCCGCACGCACTACCGCAGCCTCTGCGTCCACATCGTATTTATCTGCCAAAAAACCTGTTAAATAAGCTGTACTGAACGGAACCATCTCACTATAATCAAACGGTTCGATGCTCTCCATAAAAGCATCATCCATCTTCTCGCTGCCATCGACAGGAATGCGCTCAAAGGACATTTTCCCCTCACGGATACAATTATAGTGCATCGTCGTAGTAATAATCTCGTCCTCAGTTTCCACAACGCTGTCACTGCAGCCTTCATAAGTTCCGCTGGCATTAACGCTGGAATCAAACAACCAGAACGGTACATACATCGCCTGAATAGCTTCCACGCGATTGTTGGCCGTAAAAGAAGCAGGCAGCAGCTTTTTGCCTTCATAAAACGCTTTTAGGGCAGCAATAGCCTCTTCCTTCGTTTTCTTAAAGGGAATAATAAAATCAGGCTTTAGCATACCTTCAAAACGGCTTGGCAGCATCGTTGGATTGCCGCAGTAACAGCACTCCGTGGCCATCGTATTTTCATCGCACACAATCTGCGCACCGCAGCTAGAGCAGGTAAACGCCTTCATCTGTGCTGCTTCTTCAGCCGCCCATTCATCGCCGGCTTCAGCAGTATCCCACTTTGCTTCTTTTGCTGCCTGAGCCTTCGCTGCAGCTGCCTCCTTCGCAGCATACAGCTCCTCAATCGCCTTAATTTCAAACTCCGTACCACAATATTCGCACGTCACCTTATCGTGACCGGGCAAAAAAATCAAAGGAGCATTGCAATTGGGGCAATTATAATTAACAGAGGTTGCAGCCATGTTCCCACCTCTCCTCTTACTTATTGTTTATCATTATCGTCAAAAATATCGCCGCATTCCGGGCAGAACTTAGGCGGATTATGCGGATCATCCGGCACCCAGCCACACTTATCGCACTTATAAACAGGTGCAGCCTCAGGCTTTTTCGCACCACAGTTAGAACAGAACTTACCCGTATTCACGCTGCCGCAGCTGCAAGTCCAACCAGCCTGCTCAGCAGGTTTCGGCGCACCACATTCAGCGCAGAACTTACCCGTATTTTCAGCACCGCAGCTACACTTCCAGCTATTAGCAGCCTTCGGCTCAGGTTTTTTCGCACCACAATCAGCGCAGAACTTGCCTGTATTTGTTGCGCCGCAGGAGCACTTCCAGCTATCAGCAGCAGGAGCAGCTGCAGCTGGTGGCGGAGTAGGAGGCTGCGACTGCTGATATTGTTGCTGCTGACCTTGAGCAAACAAAGCACCCACATTTGCGCCACCAGCCATGCCAGCCATATTCATACCCATAAAGCCACCCATAGCACCCATACCG
>CAVKDE010000220.1:0-3298 GCA_963654835.1 Duodenibacillus sp.
GGAATAGGCAGTACACTAGGAGAAAACTTTGTTGGTATAGCAGCTTTTATTGGTGCTTTTGTGATTTCTTTAGCAGTAGTTTTTATTGCTAATTTAGGTGGTAGGGCAAATTCTACAAAATTGATTTTAGCAGGTATGGCACTTTCTGCTGTATGTAGTGCATTTTCTAGCTTTATTGTTTATTTCGCTAATAATGCAGAAGGAATGCAAAATATTACTTATTGGCTTATGGGAAGTATGGCTGGTGCTAGGTGGGAATTATTACAGGTAATGATTCCATTAATAGTTTTGACTACTGTATTTTTTTATACTCAAGCAAGAGTTTTAAATTTATTGCTTTTAGGTGATGAAGTAGCGATTACCTTAGGTAGAGATTTACATATTTATCGACAAGGATATTTATTGGTTAGTGCTATTATTGTTGGCTTTGCTGTTTATTCTGCGGGGATGATAGGTTTTATTGGTTTAATAGTACCTCATGCTGTAAGAATTATAGTTGGTTCTGATCATAAAAGTTTGGTGTCTATATCATGTTTGTGTGGAGCAATTTTTTTAGTATGGGCAGATGTGTTGTGCCGTATTATCATTCCGCGTACAGAACTACCGATAGGTATTTTGATTTCTCTTATTGGTGCACCGTGTTTTGTGTACTTGATGATTAAGAAAACCTATGGCTTTGGAGGTTACTGATAATGGAGATTTTGGCAGAAGCAGTAAAAATGGCGTTTGGCGAAAAAACAATACTTCATGACATAGATTTTGTGCTACATAATAAGGAATTTGTGGGTATTATCGGGCCAAATGGTAGTGGCAAGAGTACCTTTTTAAAATGCATATACCGTGTGCAGAAGCCAACGGAAGGAAAAATAATTTTTAATGGTAAAAATTTAGATGAGCTTTCTTATCGCGAGAGTGCTCTCGAATTAGCTGTGGTAGCGCAGCATAATGTGTATAATTTTGATTTTTCTGTTTTAGAAGTTGTACTGATGGGGCGTTCACCGCATAAGAAAATGTTGGAACGTGATAATCTAGGCGATTATCAGATTGCCCGCAAGGCTTTGGAAACTGTAGGGTTGATAGATTTTGAAGAGCGTAGCTTTGCTACCTTGAGTGGTGGTGAGCAGCAACGTGTAATTTTGGCACGTGCATTGACACAGCAGACGGAGTGTCTGGTATTGGATGAACCGACAAACCATTTGGATATCAAATATCAGTTGCAGATTATGGATATTGTAAAATCACTACATTTGACAGTTGTAGCAGCGGTGCATGATTTAAATATTGCAGCGATGTATTGCGATAGGTTGGTTGCGATAAAAAAAGGGCAGATTGCAGGTGCAGGCACGCCGAGAGAACTTTTGACAGAGCAATTTATTTATGATATGTACGATGTGCGCTGTCGTGTAGTTGTAGATGAGCAGACAGGCAGGATGAACATAATGTATTTACCCCAACACTGGCTATAAAAATTTGCTCTAGATGAAATCCATAAACGTCAAAAAGCTATGCACCTAAAAATATTGTGCATAGCTTTTTTATGGAGAAAGGTAGGATTGTGTATGAGCTGTGTTTAGTTGCGGTTGCGGCTAAAGAAGGTTTTAGCAACATCAGGGAAAGAGATATAGCTTAATAAATCTTCCATGCTGGCATCAGGGTAGCCTTCTTCCGCCAGACGTGCTTTAAATTTATCCAGCTGCGGTGCGATTAAATCAGCAGGACGGCAGGTAATAGGCTCTGCATCGCCGATAGCCAGGCGTTTAACCTCAGGGTCAATCGGTGCGGGAGTACGTCCATATTTGCCTGCAACAAGATCTTTAACCTCGCGAGGAATCATTTTATAGCGTCCTAGTGCTACGTTCAGCACGGCCATCGTGCCAACAATTTGGCTGGTAGGCGTTACGAGCGGCGGATAGCCAAGTTCTGCGCGCACGCGCGGCATTTCTTCCAGTAATTCAGGATATTTATCAGCAACGCCCATTTCCTTCATTTGGTTGAGCAGGTTAGAAAGCATACCGCCAGGAATCTGGAAGGTTAAAACTTTCGGGTCGATAGGAATATTAGTATTGAGGTTGAAATCGTCCACTAAATCTTTCTTTACGCCTTTGAAATAATCTGCCAATTCATGCAGAGTGTGCAGATTGATACCGGTATCATATTCACTGCCTTGCAGCGTAGCCACTAAAGATTCAGTGCAAGGTTGGCTGGTAGAGCAGGAGAACGGGGAAAGAGCAGTATCTACAATATCTACACCAGCTTCAATAGCTTTCAGATAAGTCATATCACCCATACCGCTGGTGAAGTGTGTGTGCAGGTCAATAGGCACGTTGATTTCTGCTTTCAAGGCTTTCACGAGGTTATAAGCTTCGTAAGGACGAAGTAAACCAGCCATATCTTTAATGCAGATGGAATCTGCACCCATTTGTACCAGCTCTTTGCCGAGCTTTACAAAATCAGCATCTTTATGATAAGGGCTGATGGTATAAACGATACAGCCTTGTGCATGGCCGCCAGCTTCTTTGGTGGCGCGCATAGCAGTTTCCAGGTTGCGGGTATCGTTAAGCGCATCAAAAATGCGGATGATGGAAACGCCGTTATCAACAGAGCGTTTGACAAATTCGGAAACAACATCGTCCGCTAAATTAGTGTAGCCCAGAACATTTTGACCACGCAGCAGCATTTGAATAGGTGTGTGCGGTAAATTTTTCTTGAGCAGGCGCAGGCGCTGCCAAGGATCTTCATGCAGAAAGCGCAGGCAGGCATCAAAGGTAGCACCGCCCCAAGCTTCGATAGCATGGTAGCCTGCGTTATCCATTTTTTCCAGCACAGGCAGCATATCAACGATACGCATACGCGTTGCAGCGATGGATTGATGCCCGTCACGCAGAACGGTTTCAACAATTTTTACAGGTTTGTTAGCCATATCTCTTCCTCCAGTCAGTTTTGTATTAGTTCAGGCCGAGCAGGCTCATTTTCAGAGAGCGAACGCTTCTCCAGGGCTCGATTTGATAAAAGTTTTTTGCGTTATTCATGATGATTACCTCCGTAAATTAAAATGATAAGTTAGTTTTCAATGATGTAGATTAGTCGCTCAAGCCCATGAGGTTAAGTTTTAAAGCGCGGACGCTTTTCCAAGGCTCGATTCTGAAATATTGTTTTGCGTTATTCATGGTAAAATCCCTCCGTAAAATAAAACATGATTTTTAAAATTTTGTATGGATAACAGCTGCTGTACATTTTCTTTGTTTGTGTTTAGCAGTTGTTTTTTGAACTGACTAAAATATACCACACTAGCATAGAT
>CAVKDE010000221.1:0-3254 GCA_963654835.1 Duodenibacillus sp.
TCAGATGCGGTTTAGTTCTTTCATATTTAGCTTTTGCCATTTGTGAATTTCCTCCTTAAGGTTGTTTAAAACTAGGCTTAGTTAGTGCCTTTGTTTTTAGCAATGATTGCTTCAGCAATGTTTCTAGGAACGTCTTCGTAGTGGTCTACTTCCATAGAGTAGTTACCACGGCCCTGAGTCTTGCTGCGCAGGTCGGTTGCATAGCCGAACATTTCAGCCAGCGGAACGAATGCGTTGATTACTTGAGCACCGTTACGAGCTTCCATACCTTCAATGCGACCACGGCGGGAGTTTACGTCGCCGATTACATCGCCCATGTATTCTTCAGGAACGGTAATTTCTACTTTCATGTAAGGCTCGAGGATAACCGGGTTAGCTTTTTCAGCACCAGCTTTGAAGCCCATAGAACCGGCAATCTTAAATGCCATTTCAGAAGAGTCGACTTCATGGTAAGAACCATCGTAAACAGTAACAGCGATATCAACCATCGGATAACCGGCAACTACGCCGTTTTCCATAGCTTCTTTAACGCCTGCTTCGATAGGAGCGATGTATTCTTTAGGAATAGCACCGCCAACAACTTTGTTTTCAAACAGGAAGCCTTCGCCAGGTTCACGCGGAGTGATTTCCAGCCAGCAATGACCATATTGGCCTTTACCACCGGACTGACGAACAAATTTACCTTCAGATTTAACAGCCTTGCGGATGGTTTCGCGGTAAGCAACCTGCGGGTTGCCAACAGTGCAGCCTACTTTGAATTCGCGCAGCAGACGGTCAACAATGATGTCCAGGTGAAGCTCGCCCATACCGGAAATAATGGTTTGGGAAGTTTCCGGATCAGTGTGAACGCGGAAGGTCGGATCTTCTTCAGCCAGTTTTTGCAGAGCAATGCCCATTTTTTCCTGGTCTGCTTTAGTTTTAGGTTCAACTGCTACGGAGATTACAGGATCCGGGAATACCATGGATTCGAGGATGATTTCATGTTTCTCGTCGCAGAGAGTATCACCAGTAGTGGTGTCTTTTAAGCCTACAGCAGCTGCGATATCACCGGAGTAAACTTGTTCAATTTCTTCACGGTGGTTAGCGTGCATTTGCAGGATACGACCGATACGCTCGCGTTTACCTTTAGTGGAGTTATATACATAAGAACCAGCAGTCAAGGTACCGGAGTATACACGGAAGAATGCCAGCTTACCAACGAACGGGTCGGTAGCAATCTTGAATGCCAGAGCAGAGAACGGAGCTTCGTCGCTGGACGGACGTTCGTCTTCTTCGCCGGTTTCAGGGTTTACACCTTTGATGTTAGGAACATCAGTCGGTGCAGGCATGAATTGGATTACAGCGTCCAGCATCGGTTGAACGCCTTTGTTTTTGTAGGAAGAACCGCAGCAAACCGGAGTCATTTTGCAAGCGATAGTTGCTTTACGGATACCAGCAATGATTTCTTCTTCAGTCAGCTCTTCGCCGTCTAAGTATTTCATCATCAGCTCGTCATCGGATTCAGCAACTGCTTCAACCAAAGCTGCGCGATATTCGTCAGCTTTTTCTTTCATGTCGGCCGGAATTTCTACGAACTCTTCTTCTTTACCGAGTGCATCATCATAAACGATAGCTCTCATTTTGATCAGGTCAATCATACCTTCGAAAGTATCTTCAAAGCCGATAGGCAGTTGGATAGGTACTGCGTTAGCATTCAGACGGGTTTTCATCATGTCAATTACACGATAGAAATCAGCACCGGTAATATCCATTTTATTTACATACGCCATACGAGGTACGTTGTATTTATCAGCCTGACGCCATACGGTTTCGGACTGAGGTTCAACGCCGCCTTTAGCGCAGAAAACTGCAACAGAACCATCAAGTACGCGCAGGGAACGTTCAACTTCTACAGTAAAGTCAACGTGGCCCGGAGTATCAATGATGTTGATGCGGTGTTTATCAAATTGATGTTCAGAACCTTCCCAGTAGCAGGTGGTAGCAGCGGAAGTGATGGTAATACCACGCTCCTGCTCCTGAACCATCCAGTCCATGGTAGCAGCACCTTCATGGGTTTCACCAATCTTATGTACTCTGCCGGTATAGAACAGAATACGTTCAGTGGTGGTGGTTTTACCAGCATCGATGTGAGCCATGATGCCGATGTTTCTAGTTCTCTCAAGCGGAATTAATCTGCCCACTTCTTTATCCTCCTCAAATTAACTGAGACAGGCCATTACCAGCGGTAATGAGCAAATGCTTTGTTTGCTTCTGCCATCTTGTGGGTATCTTCACGTTTTTTAACAGCTGCGCCAGTGCCATTGGAAGCGTCCATGATTTCACCAGCTACACGCTCGTACATGGTTCTTTCGCCACGCAGACGAGAGTAGTTTACCAGCCAACGGATACCCAGGGTGGTTTTACGGTCAGCGCGTACTTCTACCGGAACCTGGTAGTTAGCACCACCAACACGGCGAGCACGAACTTCCAGTAACGGCATTACGTTCTGCATAGCAGCATCGAACACTTCCAAAGGATCTTTCCCGGTTTTTGCACGAACCAGGTCGAATGCATCATAAACGATTTTTTCTGCAACGCCTTTTTTGCCGTCGAGCATAATTTTATTGATAAATCTTGTTAAAAGTTTAGAACCGTACACCGGATCCGGCAGTACGTCTCTTTTAGTTACAGGGCCTTTTCTCGGCATGTGTTTCCCTCCTTAGGATTAAATCATTCTTAATGTTTTCTTGAAATTATTTCTTTGCTTTAGCACGTTTTGCACCGTACTTGGAGCGAGATTGGTTGCGGTTTGCAACGCCTGCAGTATCAAGAGCACCGCGAATGATATGGTAACGCACACCAGGAAGGTCCTTGACTCTTCCGCCTCTGATCAGAACAACACTGTGTTCCTGAAGATTGTGACCGATACCCGGGATGTAAGCAGTAACTTCGATGCCGTTGGTTAAACGTACACGAGCTACTTTACGCAGAGCAGAGTTAGGTTTTTTCGGGGTAGTGGTGTAAACACGGGTGCAAACGCCACGTTTTTGCGGGCATTCTTTCAATGCCGGAGCAGTAGATTTGCTTTTCAGAACCTCTCTGCCTTTGCGAACCAATTGGTTAATTGTAGGCATATCGGCACCTCCTTTCCAAACAATTAGATTTTAATGATTATAAAAACTCGGCTAGTGCCAAGCCCTTATCAAGCTTTAAGTATCGCTGCGGCCGCTGCCCTGACGTTTATCATGCAGGCTCTGCCTATTTCTAACATGGAC
>CAVKDE010000222.1:0-3250 GCA_963654835.1 Duodenibacillus sp.
GCCATAGCTTTGCAGCACTGCACCTAGCTGCTTCATAAAATATGAATTGAGATTGTTGCTAAAGCACGCAAGGCACCTGTCCTTAAAACTTTTGTCGCCATCAGGAATAATCAATGCCTTATCAAACTCCATATTCATGCCAAGGCCTGTGCAGTCAGGACACGCGCCAAAGGGATTATTAAAAGAAAACAGACGCGGTTCAATCGCCGGCAGACTGATACCGCAGTCATTGCAGGCAAAATGCTCGCTAAAAAGCATAATTTCTGCATTATCACCTATCGTCGCCACTTCTACAAAGCCATCAGCAAGTTTTAACGCTGTTTCCACAGAATCCGTCAGGCGTTGATGAATGCCTTCACGCACCGCCAAGCGGTCAATAACAACAGAAAGGCTGTGCTTGCGGTTTTTATCCAGCTTGATTTCTTCATCCAGTGTGCGCACTTCGCCATCAATATACATACGCACATAACCGGCGCGGCGCATATCATCCAGCACACGCATATGCTCGCCTTTGCGTCCGCGCACCAGCGGAGCCATAACCATAAAGCGCGTGCCTTCCTCAAGATCCATCACCCTATCTACAATCTGCTGCACGCTTTGCTGCTCAATAAGCTTGCCGCACTTAGGGCAGTGCGGTTCACCGGCACGTGCAAACAGCAGACGCAGATAATCGTAAATTTCCGTCACCGTACCTACGGTAGAACGCGGATTACGGCTTGTCGTTTTCTGGTCGATAGAAATCGCCGGGCTTAAACCTTCAATATAATCTACATCAGGCTTATCCATCTGCCCTAAAAATTGGCGTGCATAGGCAGAAAGTGACTCCACATAACGGCGCTGGCCTTCCGCATAAATCGTATCAAATGCCAGACTGCTCTTGCCGCTACCGCTTAAACCCGTTATCACGACCATTTTATTTCTCGGTATCTCTACCGTAATATTTTTCAAATTGTGCTGACGCGCACCTTTTACTATTAATTTTTCCATAATGCACTCCATACATAAGCAATTATAATATTACGGTGCAACATTGGAAAACTTGCAGTGAATAAGTGTTGAAAACAAAGAAATGTTGCAACTGTTTGAGTGCATGGCACGAGTTTTGCAACATTTCGTTTTGTTTTCACACGAAATGAACGCCCGCAATTTTCCGTTGCGAGTAATATTTAATTGCTACTATATAACTGTCTATTTTTTCTTACGTGGCACCAGCTTCTGCCCTAGCTGCCCTTTCACTAAAATCAGCTGGTCACGCAGCTCTGCCGCCGCCTCAAAATCAAGTGCCTTTGCCGCCTCCTGCATTCTGCGTTCCAGCTCACGCGCAAGAGTATTCAGTTCCTTCGTCGATTTCTTTTTCAGCGTTTTGCTGCTCGCTGCGCCATAGCTTGCGCCTTCCTCATCTTCCGCCACCTTCGTCAGCTTAATCAGCTGACGCTGCTCTTTATAAATAGTTTTCGGCGTAATGTGATGCTCTTTATTATATGCTTCCTGCTTCTCGCGACGACGGTTCGTTTCATCAATCGCGCGCTGCATACTATCCGTAATTCTATCCGCATACATAATAACACGTCCGTTCGCATTACGTGCAGCACGGCCAATCGTCTGAATCATCGCCGTATCACTACGCAAAAAGCCTTCTTTATCTGCATCTAAAATTGCAATCAGCGACACTTCCGGTAAATCTAAGCCTTCACGCAAAAGGTTAATGCCCACAAGCACATCAAACTTACCTGCACGCAGGCTGTCAATAATCTCCGCACGTTCAATCGTTGCAATCTCGGAATGCAGGTAACGCACGCGAATGCCTGCCTGCTTCAAGTATTCCGTCAAATCTTCCGCCATACGCTTTGTCAGCGTCGTTACGAGGATACGCTCATTTTGCGCTGCAACTTTATTGATTTCACCCAGCAAATCGTCAATCTGCCCTTTAATCGGACGAATCTCAATCTGCGGATCTAAAAGACCTGTCGGACGGATAATCTGTTCCACCACCTGGTCAGCCTGCTCCAATTCATATTTTGCAGGCGTTGCCGAAACGTAAATCGCCTGCTTTATCTGCGCCTGAAACTCATCAAAGGTCAGCGGTCTGTTATCATAAGCAGAAGGCAGGCGGAAGCCATGCTCCACGAGCATTTCTTTGCGCGAGCGGTCGCCAGCGTACATTGCCCGAATCTGTGGCAGCGTAACGTGCGATTCATCTACCACCAATAAAAAATCTTTAGGGAAATAATTCACCAGCGTAAACGGTGCTTCTCCCGCCTTGCGTCCCGCCAGATGACGCGAATAATTTTCAATGCCGGAGCAGTAACCCATCTCCTGCATCATTTCCAAATCATAATTCGTGCGCTGCTCCAGACGCTGCGCTTCCAGCATTTTAAAATTGTGGTTGAGATAATCAAGGCGTTCAGCAAGTTCCTCACGGATATCGCCCATCGCCCGCTCCAAGTTCTCCCTGCTCGTAACATAGTGCGACGCAGGAAAAATAGCAACGTGGTTGCGCTTAGCCAGGATTTCCCCCGTTAGTACGTCGAACTCCACAATGCGGTCCACTTCATCATCAAACATCTCAATGCGCACAGCCTTCTCGCCGTAAGCCGCAGGAATAACCTCAATCACATCACCGCGCACGCGGAAAGTACCACGCTTAAAATCTATATCATTACGCGTATATTGGATCTCCACCAGCTTATGCAAAATCTTCTGGCGGTCAATTACCTGCCCCAAGCGCAACGAAAGCACCATATCATAATATTCCTGTGGTGCGCCAAGGCCATAAATGCAGGAAACGCTTGCCACAATAATAACATCCTTGCGCTCAAACAGCGCACTCGTCGCACTATGACGCAGTTTATCAATCTCATCGTTAATCGAAGCATCTTTTTCAATATATGTATCAGATTGCGGGATGTACGCCTCCGGTTGGTAGTAATCGTAATACGAAACAAAATATTCCACCGCATTCTCCGGAAAAAACGCCTTCAACTCACTCGCCAGCTGCGCAGCAAGCGTCTTATTATGCGCAATAACTAACGTCGACTTGCGCACCTTATTAATCACCTGCGCAATCGTATACGTCTTGCCAGTACCCGTTGCCCCCAGCAAAACCTGCGTCCGCAAGCCTTTCTCCACACCCTCCGCCAACTTTTCTATCGCCTGCGGCTGATCGCCCGCCGGTTCAAACGGAGCCTGAATTTTAAAATCCATAGTAAATCACCAACTAAAAAATATATAACTATGTAAACAAAAGATT
>CAVKDE010000223.1:0-3249 GCA_963654835.1 Duodenibacillus sp.
TCTTTACGGATGGCCAGCTGGTAACGGTGGATCCTGTTGGCGGCGCAGTTTATGAAGGCGATATTAATTTGTAAGCTATGAATACAGAGCTTGTTTTAGATGTGTGCCTGGCAGTGCGCACAGGTAATGTGCAGCAGGCGCAGGAAGGCTTTAACAAAATATTAGCAGGTTTAGCTGGTGAGGAGCTTCTAGCTGCTATCGGCGACTGCCTTTTGGCTGCCTACCGCCGCCAGCAGCGTGAGCTGGCTGG
This sequence comes from Duodenibacillus sp., assembly GCA_963654835.1. Taxonomy (GTDB): domain Bacteria; phylum Bacillota; class Negativicutes; order Acidaminococcales; family Acidaminococcaceae; genus Phascolarctobacterium_A. The sequence continues at coordinate 251 of CAVKDE010000223.1, forward strand.
TGGCTGGCTAGCCAAGGCACAGCAATTCCTTTTAGAGCTGGTTGCTGATAAAGAATGTGCAGCGGGTGCTGCTAATTTCCTGCATAGACTGGCGTTTATTATTTGCGACAGGCAGGTAAAGGAAGCGCAGCCTGTGTTAGCGCAGCTGGTGCTGCGTTATGTGCGTGTCCATGCTGATGATGCTAAACTATTAGATGCTTTTTGGAACGAATGGCTGAGCCTGACGGCGCGCATGGCGCGCCGCAATTGGCATGAGGAAACCAGTTTTTTGCTGCGCTTGTTTTTGCGCTCTTTATTGCGCACAGATGCGAAGTACATCTACACGCGCCTTTTGGCATTGGAGCTGCATTTTGTGGTGTATGCGCGTTGGGATGGCTTTAACAATGCCTGCGCCGCTTATGTTGAGCTCATGAGCTTTTATCTGCTTTTAGTGCGCCGTGCTGCACAAAAAAAGTGGCAGGATAAGCAGCTAATATTTTTGCAGCTGGCACTAAGAAGTATGCGCAACGTAGTTGCGCAAGTCTCACGTTCGCTGATGCAGGATGATATGGATATCTTCCGCCTGTGGTATCAGTTTCTTTGGCAGCTGGCAGGAGAAGACGCCAAGCGCAAGCTGCAGTTGCAGCTTTTGTTGCAGCTGGCTATCAGCTATTGGCAGGGCACACGTCCGAAAACAAGCAAAAAGCAGGTGCGCTATCTTGAAGATTTGCTGCAGCCTAGCTTAATCACAGAACATTATGCAGCATTGCTGCAAAAAATATGTTAAATTATAGAGGTAAAAAAATGGCGAAGATTGTCGTAATCGGTAGTTGTAATATTGATATTACCGTAGAATGTGACCGCTGGGCTCATCCTGGCGAGACTATTTTTGGCAAACGCCTGACAGTTTCTCCCGGTGGCAAGGGTGCAAACCAGGCTGTTGCTGCTGCCCGCCTGGGTGCGGACGTAATGATGGTTGGCTGCATTGGCGATGACGTTTATGGTCAGCTGGTGCAAAAAACTTTAAAAGAAAATAATGTTGATGCCACCTATGTAAAGGTTCTGCCCGGTGAAAATACTGGTACTGCCCATATTACAGTGGCTGAAGACGATAACACCATTATCGTGGTTAAAGCAGCTAATGATTTAGTTGCTCCTAGTTTGATTGACGAAGCGTGGGACGCTATCAAAGAAGCAGATATGGTGCTTTTGCAGCACGAAATTCCTGCTGCGACAAACGCTTATGTTATAGAAAAATGCGCAGTGCAAGGCGTGCCTGTGCTGCTTAATCCTGCTCCCGTTGCTCCTGTTTCACACGAGCTGCTGGAAAAGGTTACTTATCTGACTCCAAACGAGCATGAGGCAGCAATTTTGTTTGCCGGTAAAGGCAAGGCTGATATTCTGGATGAAAACCAGGGCAAAGTTATTATGACTTTGGGCAGCAAAGGTGTTGCTTATGCGGAGCGTGGTCAGGTGATTAATGTTCCCGGCTTTAAGGTAAAGCCGGTGGATACTACGGGTGCAGGCGACACTTTTAATGGTGCTTTTGCCGTGGCCCGCGCAAATGGCAAAACCATGACGGAAAGCATCAGCTTTGCTAATGCTGCCGCAGCACTCTCTGTGCAGAAATTAGGTGCGCAGGGTGGTATGCCATATTTAAAAGATGTAGAGGAGATGCTGAAATAATGCAAAAGGGTGGAATGTTAAACAGCTCCATCGCTAAGGTGCTGGCTGATTTAGGCCACACTGATACTATTGTTATTGGCGACTGTGGTCTGCCTGTTCCTGCTGGAGTACAAAAAATTGACTTGGCTTTAAAGCCCGGTACCCCTTCTTTTTTAGAAGTGGTAGAAGAAGTAGCCAAGAACATGGTTATTGAAAAAGTAGAAATCGCTGCGGAAATGGAAGGCAAAAATCCTGCTGTTTACGGTGCTATGAAGCAGCTGTTTAGTAAAGAGCAATGGATCATTGATGCTGATCATGAAGCTTTCAAAGAAGCAACAAAACATGCAAAATGTATCATCCGCACGGGCGAAATTACTCCCTTCGCTAATGTAATTTTACACAGCAATGTTTTCTTTTAAAAATTAGAAAAAAGGTAGGATAGCTATGGAAATAGAATTAAGAAATATCCATAAAGCCTTTGGTTCTAATGAGGTGCTTAAAGGTGTAAACCTCAAGCTGAAAAGCGGTGAGGTTCATGCGCTGATGGGTGAAAATGGTGCTGGTAAATCCACACTTATGAATATTTTGACGGGTATTCATAAGCAGGATAAGGGACAGATTTTTGTAGATGGCAAGGAAGTAAGCTTTAAAAATCCGCTGGAGGCGGAAGCTAGTGGCATCGCTTTTATCCATCAGGAGCTTAATATCTGGCCGAACCTGAGCATTTTGGAAAACCTGTTTTTGATGCACAGCATTACCAATGGTCTGGGCGTATTAGATTTTAAAGCTATGCGCAAACTGGCGGAAGAAAAATGCCGCGAAATTGAAATTGAGCTGCCTCTGGATATGGAAGCAGGCGAATGTTCTGTAGGCCAGCAACAGATGACGGAAATTGTCCGTAACCTTTTGCTTGATGCTAAAGTTGTGATCATGGACGAGCCTACAGCTGCGCTCACCGAACGTGAAACGGAGAAACTGTTTGAAGTTATGCGCTCGCTGAAAAAACGTGGCGTAGCTATGGTGTATATCTCCCACCGTATGGAGGAAGTTGCCAACAACTGCGATACCATTACCGTTATGCGTGATGGCGTATCTGTTGCTACCAGACCTGTAAAAGAATACAGCATGGAGCAGATTGTCCGCGATATGGTTGGACGCTCGATTACGGAATTTTATCCGGACAGACCTAATAAACCCGGCGATGTAATTTTAGAAGTTAAAAACTTTGAACAGCCCGGTTTGTTCCACAAAGTTAATTTTAACCTGCGTAAAGGTGAAATCCTGGGCTTTGCAGGGCTTATGGGCAGCGGACGCACAGAAATTATGCGTGCTATTTTTGGCGTTGACCCGCACAC
>CAVKDE010000224.1:0-3241 GCA_963654835.1 Duodenibacillus sp.
AGATAAGAAGAAAGTTTTGGCTCTGTTCGCACGTTCAGCCTCTTCTTTCGCTTTAATAAGTTCCTGCTCGCGTTTGTAAACTTCATCAAAATCGCAGACAGAAAGCATCCATAATTTGCGTCCATTGGACAAAGCCAAATCATGCTTAATCATACGCACCCAGATACTACCGCCATTTTTTGTAGAAAGATGCAGGTGCAGCTCGCCAATGAGCATAGCAAAATTTTCTTCTGTCAGCTGCGCTTTTTGCCCGCTTTTATTAACAATGTTCAACAAATGCTCGCCATTTATTCTTTCATAATCCTGAATTGTATCATAGCCCAATAATTTCAAGGCCAGCTCACTAATCATACAAATAGGCAGGTTCGGTTCATAATAACCGCCAATAATGCCTACACCATGATTTTCTGCCAACAGCTGTCTGATAATTACTTCTGTTTCAGCTGTAAGAGTGGCAGCATCCTCTTTATAATACAGTCCTTCACCATAAGAACCTAAGATAGTCATGCGAACAACTCCTTCTAACATTGTGCTTCATTGAACAGCTTATAGATATTTATCTTATTGTATCACAGCAAAAATAAAAATTCTACTAGAATAAGTAAAATATTTTATTTTTAAGAAGACATTTGTCCTTTATATAATAAAAAAACAAGTCACAGCGCCTAATCATCAGCAGACATCAATGACTTGTTTTTTCTTAGCGGACATTATCTTTTATTTATTTAACGCTTCCTGCTTTTCAGGCAAATCCAGGCGGAAAAAATCATACAGCGTCTGTGCTGCAGCATGGTTCATGCTCTCTACCGCAGCAAGTTCTTCTACGCTCGCACTTTTCATAGCATCCAGCGTTTTAAACGCTTTCCACAATTCCTGTCTGCGTTTAGGGCCAATTCCATCTACATGGTCAAGCACAGAAACAAGGTTGCGCTTGCCACGCAGCTTACGATGATAAGTAATCGCAAAACGATGCGCCTCATCGCGAATACGCTGAATAAGATGCAAAGCAGCACTATCTTTATCCAGCAAAATACTTTCGCTCTGATGCGGTTTAAAAATTTCTTCCTCGCGCTTCGCCAGGCCTACAACAGGCAAATCATGCAGGCCTAAACCGTTGATAACCTCTAACGCCGAACTCAACTGACCCTTACCACCATCAATAACCACAAGGCTTGGTAAATCTTCGTAATCCTTATAACGACGATAAACAACTTCTTGCATAGATTTAAAATCATCAGGCTTGCCTTCTGCCGAAACGATTTTATATTTGCGGTAATCCTTCTTGCTGATACTGCCATTACGAAAGACAACCATAGAAGCAACTGTTTCGCTGCCTTGCGTGTGGCTGATATCAAAGCAATCCATGCGTTCTAAGGGATGCAAAAGACCAAGAGCCTGCTGCAGTTCTTCCGCTGCCTGCACATCGTTTTTCAGCGAAAGGCTGCCTTTGCGCAAGCGTTCGTCCAACAATTTAGCTGCGTTGTCATTCGCCAACTTGAGCAAATCCTTTTTCACACCACGCTGCGGCACAAGCAGCTCCACTTTGCGCTCTGCCTTTTGCGCCAACCAGATTTCTATAAGCTGTTTTTCTTCATTCTCAGGCAAATAAGGCAGCACTATTTCCCGCGGAATAAAAGTCGCCTCATTATAATACTGCTTAATAAAAGCTGTCATAACCTCTTCAGGCGCATCCCCCGTATCCTGCAAAAAGAAATTATCGCGACCGATAAGCTTGCCTTTGCGCACAAAGAAAATCTGCACGCACAAGCCCGTCATATCCTGCGCAAAGCCAAAGACATCCATATCGCCGCCATTATTAGTCACAGCCTTTTGCGCTTCATTCAGACGTTCCACCGCCTGCAGCTGATCACGCAGACGTGCTGCTTCTTCAAAAGCGTAATTATCTGCTGCCTCCTGCATACGCTGCTTCAAATCACGTTCCAATTCCGTTGTGCGCCCATCCAGCACCATACAGACGGATTTAATCATATTGTGATACTCCGCCCGCGTTACGAAACCTGCGCAGGGTGCAAGGCAACGCTTGATGTGATAGTTCAGGCACGGCCTGTCCGGGTTCATCTTGCGGCAGGTACGCAGAGGAAACATACTACGCAGCAGTTTCACTGTAGCGTGCATGGCACCTGCATCCGCGTAAGGTCCATAATACTTCGCTCCGTCACGTAATAATCTGCGCGTTACAAAAAGGCGCGGATAAGGCTCATTCACTGTTACTTTAAGATAAGGATAAGTTTTATCATCCTTGAGGCTGATATTATAACGCGGGCGATATTTTTTGATAAGGTTACATTCTAAAATTAACGCTTCAATCTCGCTCGAAGTAAGAATGGTTTCAATCTCCGCAATTTTTGCCACCATCGCTTTCACCTTCGGTGTATGGCTCGCCAAATTGCGGAAGTAGCTGCGCACCCTGTTTTTGAGCACCACAGCCTTGCCCACGTAAATAACTTTACCTGTAGCATCGTGCATTAAATACACGCCTGGTTTTTCCGGCAGCACAGCGAGAGCGTTACGAATAGCATCACTAAAACCGGCAGCTAATTCCGTCATACGTACCACCCGTTTTTCTTCGCTTTCGCCAATTCAGTTTTAATATATTGGCCTGTGTAAGATTTCTTCACCTTTGCCACCTGCTCAGGTGTTCCGCTCGCTACGAGCGTTCCGCCTTTATCGCCGCCTTCGGGGCCAAGGTCGATAATATAATCAGCGACCTTAATTACATCCAGATTATGTTCAATAACGATAACGCTATCACCCGCTTCTACCAGACGCTGCAAAACATCCAACAGCTTATGCACATCCGCAATATGCAGACCCGTCGTCGGCTCATCTAAAATATATACCGTGCGCCCTGTACTGCGACGCGAAAGCTCTGTTGCCAGTTTCACGCGCTGCGCTTCACCACCGGAGAGCGTCGTCGCCGCCTGCCCCAGATGAATGTAACCAAGGCCGACATCTTCTAAAACCTGCAGCTTGCGATAAATGCGTGGCTGATTTTTAAAGAACTCGCACGCTTCGCTCACCGTCATATCCAGCACTTCGGCGATAGATTTGCCTTTGTAATGCACTTCCAGCGTATCGCGGTTGTAACGCGCACCGTGGCACACCTCGCAGGGAACGTAAACATCAGGCAGAAAGTTCATCTCAATTTTATTCATGCCATCGCCCTTGCAGGCTTCGCAGCGACCGCCCTTGACGTTAAAACTGAATCTGCCCTTTTTAT
>CAVKDE010000225.1:0-3237 GCA_963654835.1 Duodenibacillus sp.
GTTTCATGTGTTTTCACCTCTTTCTTAGTCTTCTTTATCGCCGCGCATACGCTTAATCATTGCTTCACGTGCGCCAGCAGCAGAGTCATTTTTAACCTTATCGGGGTCACCGCCATCACCTTTAGCTTTGATGATTTGTCCTTTAAAGCTGTCGTTATGTAGCATTTCCTTAGCAGCACCATAAGCACCGTTAATGTAAGCATCAGACGCACCGTCCAGCTTAAAGTTTTCACCGAAAGCGGCTTTGATAATACCAGCTTTTAATTCAGCATTAGACAAGCCATCCGCTTTTTCAACCTTAGCAAGTTTCGCGGTTTCAACAAGCTCTGCGTGTTCCTGCATATCAGCTTTTACAGCGTCAACAGCTTCTTTAACAGCTTTTTCTTTTTCAGCGTCGGCAGCATCAACCTTAGCTTTTAAGCCGTCGCGTTCAGCAGTCATTGCGTCCAGCTTTGCTTTCTTGTCGTCAGCATCAGCTTTGAGCGTAGTGTTTTGTTCCTTTACAGATTTCAGTTCAGTGTTAGCAGTGTCCAGCTTTACACGTGCGTTTTCCTCTTTGCTTTGCAGGGAGGAAATGTAGTTGGCAACTTTTTCGTCAACTTCAAAATCAACAGAATCAATTTTAATTTTCATTTTTTCACCTTCTACTTCAAAAATTTCATCGCCGTCAAGGTTTAGGCGTGCTTTCATTCCCGCACGTCCTCTTTCCACAACAGCAAGATGATTGATACGGATGTTTCTTTGGATAGCGTCATATTGCTGTCCTTCGGGTGTTACGCCCGGTGTTTCGTCAATGTCGACGCGATAGCCAAGGGATAAACCGCGTTTATCACCGATAGCAGCGGGATTTTGTATAACAATGCTGCAACCGATATTAGTTTCGTCCCTGCGTTCACCGGGACTTAAAATAGTGCCAATGGCAAGTCCCTGTACATTGTCAGAGTTAATAATGCCGCTGGCAGGATGCCCGACAACAATAGGCTTACCCAGAAAGCTTGCTTCGCTTTCTGCGTCAAAAACTTCTTCCGGCGGTCGGTACTCTCTACGGATGCTGCCGTCAGGCTGCTGATACAGGTAAATACCGGTACGCGCAACAATAGGAGAATCACGCATGAAGCCGTCGCCATCAATTACGGCACCGCTGATAATTTCCCAGCCGTCGTGACGTTCATAGCGTTGTACACTTCCCAAAAAATTCACCTCCTAGTTTTGGGATATAAAAAAGCACCCATGTTTTTCATGAGTGCAATTTAACTTTGTTTAGTTCTTTTTTTAGTTTCAAGAAGCTATTTAAGTTACTTCTTTACTTTTCTTTACTTCTACCGCTCCATTAGGTACGGCGGTAGTCATGTTCCACTGTGCAAGGTCAATAACAGGCAGAGCCACACAGCGGCAATTGTAGTCCATGCCCGGATGATATTTAGGCGACGGATAAACCTTTACGCCGTTAATCTCTCCAAGCTTGTTACTGTTCCAATAAAAGTATTTCCCATCCATCTCGGCGTGGGATTTTCTTACGCGTTCGTCATGAGATGTTGACCACTGATACACGCCTATGCCGCAATCCATTTGACGGCGCATAGTCAGTATACCGTTTAGGTTACTAACTTCATTACGCGCGATAAACTTTGCGCGGTTATCGGTAGTGTTAAGCAGTGACTTAATTTCGTCCTGTACCTCACCCATAGGAGAGCCGCGCTGTACAGCATTACTAACGATAGTACCCAACTTTTCAAGGTACGTGTTAATAATGCTGTTTACCAATCTTTCCTGCTGCACGCGCCATTCTTTTTTTACAGCCGTCAGTAATGCAGAATCATTCAAAAACACGTCAACGCTTACTGTTTCAGCAAAAGCACTAATGATGTTAGCATCCACGATATTCGATGTACCGGCTAAGATAGCTTCGATTTCCTCTAGTGCTTCTTCCAGTGTCATTGTCTTTAGCAGTTCTGTAAGTATCGCCTGTATAAAATCGTCTGTAACGGTGCTATCCTCGTCCCTACGCAGCGAATTATCCAACATAGGTATATTGTTATGCGTAGCACTTTTTAAACGTCTTACAACGGCGCGCAGGATACGGTAATAATCACGCTCGTAGTTTTTGGGATACTTAGGTTTTTTCTTAGGCTTCAGGTAGCGGATTATCTTTTTCGCTTTCTTCGTCATCTAAATCAAGCTCCCTTTCCGTTATGGGAATATCGCCGCGCTCTAGCAGGTATTGTTTGGCTTGCGTTGCGTCAAGCATTTGGTTGTCGATTAAGTCAAATACAAGCTTAACAATAGCAGCTCTTACTTCTGCCTGCGTTTTTTCAACGTTGGCTTGCTCTAAATCGTTAAGCGGTTGCAGTGCGTTAAACTTAATGCTCCACTTTTCAAGCTCTTTGCCGTGTGTGGGTCCTTCCTGCGCCAGCTGGATAAGCTTAATAATGTATTCCAGCGCAGGGCGAACCTTGCGCTTTTGATACCGCTGCACCTTGTCATAATAGATTTGCATATCACTCTGCCCGGTGGAATTCATACCGGCGGGAGAACGCCCCATTAGTACCGTAAAAGGATAACCGGTGTAAGCGCACAGTGCCTGCTCCATCTCTTGAATAATATCCGTTAATCCAGTCAAGGGAATGTTAAACAGTGCGTATTCATCGTTCTTGTCCAGCGCGATACTGCCATTTAAGCGGCGGGAGTAGTCGATTAAGTCAAGACGGCGAATAACTTTCTGCGTGCCTTCATCGGTACTTAAAATGTTACTCAAGCCGTCAAGCTTTGTTAGCGATGTGCTTACCTTATCCATAATGTCAATAGTTTTATTCATTGCCGCCTTTACTCTGTTGAGTGCGGCAGGAATACCATCAAGGCAGGATAAGCCAGCTCCATTGTTAGCTACACGTTCAATCTTGGGCAGTGTTTCGCCGTCAAAAATAATTAAGCGGCTACGATGTACCCTAAAGGAATTACCATTAGGCGGCTGTAACGTGTAAAATTCAGCTTTACCAAAATTAGCATCCCTAACGTCAGTATCATAATAGCGCGATGTAGTATCCTCCAGCATCTCGCGCTTGTCAAACACTTCAAAACCACCAATGCGGCGCAATCTTTTGTAGTTGATTGGTTGGTCTGGCTGCTGCCCGTCGTCAGCAAGGATAAAAATGCAGGACATACCAAAAAGCCTGTCCCAATACAAGGCTTCTGTAATTTTTTCCTGCACAAAAAGTGTTTCCAGCTCCTGTAAAATAC
>CAVKDE010000226.1:0-3228 GCA_963654835.1 Duodenibacillus sp.
ACCATGATCACCGTCAGCCCCATCTCCTTATGCAAACGCACAACCAGCTCCATCAGCTCCAGCTGATGATGCACATCAAGATAGGTAGTAGGCTCATCCAAAAGCAAAATCTTCGGCTTCTGCGCCAGCGCCATCGCCAGCCACGCGCGTTGCCTTTCGCCACCGCTTAAAGTATGCACCAAGCGCGTGCGCAAAGGGCCAAGCTCCGTAAAAGCAATCGCCTCTTCAATCGCCATGCGGTCTTCCTGGTTCAAACCATCAAAAAACTTGCGGTACGGCATACGCCCGTAGCACACCAGCTCTTCTACCGTAGTCCCGGCAGGAGCGTTCGCACTCTGCGCCATCACCGCCAACGTGCGCGCCACCTCTTCTGTAGACATCTTGTTGATATCCTTGCTATCGAGGTAAACAGTGCCGCTCGCAGGCTCTAGCAGGCGGCAAAGTGCTTTTAAAAGGGTAGATTTACCGCTGCCGTTCGGCCCGATAATCGTCACGATTTCCGGCTTAGAAATATCCAGCGACAAATCCTGAATAATTGTGCGCTCACCATATTTGAGCGTAATTTTTTGTGTATGTAAAGTAGGGTTTTTCATCATCATTTAACGCATCCTCCTTTTCAAAAGATAAAGGAAGAACGGTCCGCCGATAAAGCTCATAAAAATGCCCACAGGAATTTCCAGCGGACTAAACAGCGTCCTTGCCGCCGTATCCGCCAAAGTTACCACAGCACCACCGGCAATTGCTGCACAGGGCAAAAGATATTCATGGTCGCTGCCAATCAAAAGGCGCATAATATGCGGTACAATAAGGCCCACAAAACCCAGCATACCCGCTACGCTGACAGAAACAGCTGCCAAAAGTGCGGAAAGAAAAATTAAAATGGTGCGCATACGCATCACGCGCACGCCCAAACTTTTTGCTAATTCGTCACCCAGCTGCAACGCATTAAGTGAACGCGCACACAAAATCGTACCGATGATACCAATCGCACTATAAGGCAACAGCATCTCCACATGACCCAAGCTGCGTCCCTGAAAGCCGCCAGCCATCCACATTACTGTTCCCTGGATGCGGTCTGCATAAAACACATTGAGTGCTGCCATACCGCCGCCAAAGAAAGTGGCAATCGCTACACCGGCTAAAATCATGCGCAGCGGGTTAATACCTTTTTCCCAAGCGAGGAAGAAAACAATGCCTGTTGAAAGCACTGCACCGACAAAGGCAGCCACAGGCACCATCGCCGATTGCTCCGGGAAGAGCAGCATGATAATCATCGCAAAAAGGCCTGCACCGGCACTTACGCCGATAATACCGGGATCTGCCAGCGGGTTATGCAGCACGCCTTGCAAATTGCAGCCTGCGAGTGCCAGGTTCGCACCTACCAGCACCGTTACGATAGTACGCGGCAGGCGGATGAGGTTCACTATGCGGTTGGTATCCGCATCCGCCTCACCAGCTAAGGCAGCCCACGTTTCGCTAAGCGTCAGCGATACCGTGCCGCTGGCAATGCTCACCAGCACGCCCACCACAAGCAGCACACATAAGCCGATAAACACCGCTATGCGCAGGCGTTCCTTCGTTTTTGCATCATTACTCATTACTTATCACCATACATATATTCTTTCATAATTTTCATTGCGTCGATTGTGTGCGTACCGGGGTTAACGGTAAACAGGCTCGGCGGCAGCTGGTAGACGCGGTTATTCTTCACCGCATTTACATCGTGCCAGATAACATTATCGCGCATATTCGCACGCAGCTTTTCTAAAATTTCCGTGCTGCCACCCATGGTAATCAGCATCACGATATCAGGATTTTCCTTCGCTACAAATTCCATGCTCAAAGGAATAAAGCTGCTGTCTTTCACGTTTTCCGCTTTGTTGGCAATGTTCACGCCGCCTAAGCGTTCCACTAAATCGCCGCTAAAGCTCATTTTGGTGGACATATTAAAGCTATCCGGCGCACCAAAAACAATCAGCACCTTCGGCCCTTGGCCTTTTTTTACATCCTTCGTCAGCTCTGCGTAATCGCGTTCAATCTGCGCGCGTTTAGCAGCAGCTTCCTTTTCCCTGCCTGCAAATTTACCAAAATCATCAATGCTTTTCAGCACATCTTCATAAGAATTGATCATGTTCAGGTAAAGAGGAACACCAGCCATTTCCAGCGGTTTGCGCAGCATTACGTGGAAGGGAACGTTCGTGCCTACAACTAAATCAGGCTTAAGGCTCATGATTTTTTCCAAATTCGGCGCGTGAATCTGGCCTACTTCCGGAATACCTTGCAGGCTCGCCTTGATATCATCAGGATAAGAATTGCTTGTAGGTCTGCCCACAGCCTTGCCGCCAATGCTGGCAAAAATTTCCAGATTAGAAGCATTTAAAAAGACGATACGTTTAGGCTCCGCAGGAATATGCACCTGCGCACCTGTGCTATCCGTCACCGTAACAGCGGCGTTATCTGCCAGCTTGTGCTGGCCTCTTGCTAATAAAAAATAGCCTGCTAAAGCTATGATAACAACAAAAACAAGTAAAATATATTTCTTCATACGCAGCTCCCTTCTCTATATTAGTCATCGCTACTCATAAAATAAAATTAGCCTAGACTAACTTTTACCATGACATTATCATACAAAATCGTCGATTTGTCAAGTTTAAAATTAGCTTAGGCTAATTATCTTTACAAGTTTACTGTGTGCAATTTTATCAATAGTTCTAGCTGTACATTTTGCGCTAAATTTTCTGCTGCGCTCATGTGCACACTGCCTATGCTAAAGCCATCACGCTCCACCGCGCGCAGCCAGCGCAAAACGCTAAAAAATTCTCCGCTCATACTAAGCTTCACCGGCTGCAGCTGCATGGAAGTTTTATTTTTTGCTGCTTCTTTAGCAGCTAGCTCTACACTGCTCAGCTTTAACCCTTGCGCTTTAGCACTGCGCTGCAATTTTTGCACTGCTCCATTAACATTTTGCGCAGCGTGCACCTGCTTTTCTAAAAATAATATTTTTTGCTGCTGACGCGCTGCATAAACTTCGTAATTGCTATGCTCTAAAGCAAAGCTCCTGCTGCTTTTTATAAGCTCTTCCTGCTCCTGGCGCAGGCTCACAAGCTCTGCGCGCTCCTCCCACAGCTGCCCTGCCTGCAAAGCAAGCGTGCAGGCGATTACCAAAGCCAGACAGATGCCGGCTATCATAAAAAATTCCTTACGCTTCACGCTCACCCCTCCGTCCGC